>DASXAN010001345.1:0-7042 GCA_036406755.1 Gemmataceae bacterium | reverse complement strand
TGCCCGTCCCGGTAGCAATGGCTCAAAGAACCGCCGGCCGGCGGCGAATAACTGTTTGGACCGCCGCCCCGCCGCCCGGCGGGGCGGCGGCCACCACGGGAACTCATCGTCATGTGGAACGTCTACACCATCACCCTCACTGTCGTCGCCGGAGTGATCCTGGTCCTCGTCCTGTCCGGCATCCGCATCGCCCAGGAGTACCAGCGGGCCGTCGTGTTCCGGCTCGGCCGATACCAGACCGTCCGGGGGCCGGGCCTGTACTGGCTCATTCCCCTGGGGATCGAGTGGCGGCGCGTCGTGGACATGCGGACGATCACCGTCAACGTCGAGCCGCAGGAATCCATCACCAAGGACTCGGTGACGGTCAAGGTGAACGCCGTGCTCTGGTACCGCGTCACCGAGCCGTACAAGGCGATCCTCGAGGTCGCCGACTTCCGCGCGGCCGTGTACCAGGTGGCGCTGACCAGCCTGCGGAACATCATCGGCCAGCACGTGCTCGACGAGGTGCTCAAGGAGCGGGACCAGATCAACGAGAAGCTCAAGGCGATCGTTGACCGGTCGACCGACCCGTGGGGCGTGTCGGTCGAGGCGGTGGAGATGAAGGACGTGGAGATCCCGCAGTCGATGCAGCGGGCGATGGCCCGGGAGGCGGAGGCGGTGCGGGAGAAGCGGGCCCGGATCATCAAGGCGGACGCCGAGCTGGAGGCGTCGGCCAAGCTGTCCGAGGCGTCGCGGCAGATCACGACCAACCCGCTGGGCCTGGAACTGCGGCGGATGCAGATGATCTCCGAGGTCGGGGCGGAGCAGAACACGACGACGATCATCATGATGCCGTCCGAGTTTGTCTCCCTGGCCGACGGCATCGGCAAGTACTTCGGCGGCCGGCCGGACGTTCGGGTGCCGGCCGACCGGGCCAACGGCGTGACCGGCTGACGAAACACGCCGGGCGGCCCGCGGCGCGGACCGCCCGGCTCCCGGGTCACCAACGACCGCCCGGCACATGTCTGTGCCGGGCGGTCGGCGTTTTCACTCAGTGCCGGCGGCCTTCGGGGCCAAGAACCACGCCTTCGCCGTCGAGTCGGTCTTGAAGAACTGGAGCATCAACTTGCCGACCTTGGCCTGCCCCGACGGCGACTGGTGCGTGCCGTCGGCGGCAAAGTCGCCCTCGTCGTAGGTCAGGCCGTCGGCCCGCGGCGTCTTGCCGTTCGCCCAGAAGTACGGGCCCCAGCTCAGCCAGGGTGCCTTCACCGGCCCCTGCGCCGGGTCATGATTCAGCGACGGGTCGCCCTTGATCTGCTGCTCGATCAGCCACTTGACCGCGAAACCCGACTCGTAGGCGTACGGCTCCGGATTCAACGCCGTCTTGGCGTAGCCGCCATAGGTTCGGCTCGTCAGGTAGCAAAGCTTGAGGTTCGGGAAGCGGTCGTGCAGCACGCGGACGATGTTGGCCAGCTCGGCCTGGAGCTTCTGGGCATGCTTCGGGAATGGCTCCGTCGGCCGGGCGTCGGCCTGCTTGATCCAGACGGCCTGGACCTGCGCCCGAGTCACGCCGGCCTTCCTTAGCTTCTGGTCCACGCCGGCCCAATAGTGGGCACCGCGGCCGTTGTCGTTCGGGTCCTGCGTGATCGCGGCCGTCTGGCCGCCCTCGGCGCCGTTGACGAACTGCACTCGCGGATTCTTGTCCGCCTCGCCCGCCAGCGCTCGCTGGAACCCCATCGACGACTGGACCGTGTTGCTCATGCCGATGGACAGGAGCACGATCTCGCCGTCCGGGCTGGGCTTACCGTCGGCGTCGAGCGGTCGCACCTGGCGGGCCAGCGCCAGCCCGGCGGCCTCGTGGGCGGCCGGCCGGTCGTTGCGGCCGCCGGGGTAGAAGCCACCTTCATAGCCCTGGTGCTGGCCGGCCCCGAGTTCGTTGAGCGGCTTGAGGTGGGACGTGTCGAACCGTGACGGGGCATCCCGCCGGGCCGCGGCGTCGCCGGCGAGTTTCACCCCGACCAGCACCGTCCGGCCGTTGCGGGTATCGGCCTTGAACATCACGGCCGCCCCGGATGCCAGGTCCTTGAACGGCTCCTTGACCGGCTGGTTGGACGCGTCCATGACGCGCGTTCGGTCCGTTAGTGTGAACGTCTCGTCCTTGCCGTCGGCGGTGATCGTGACTGTGTGCTTGTCGGCATCGACCGCCTTGATCTTGCCCCGCCGAATGCCGTTGTCCTGGGCCGCGATCGTGCCGGCGAACAGGACCAGGGCAACCGCGGCGAACCATCCCCAGTGTCGCATGGCTGATCCCTCCCGAATGTTCGGTCGGTGCACCCCTGTTGTGATATCCAACCGCGGTCCGCCATGCGCGGACCGACGGACCGCCGCTCTCCCTGCGCATTTCTGGCGGTTGCCGGCATCGCCATTTGGGCCGCTCCGTAAGCGCATGATTTGCAAATTGCTGTGGCAAAATCAGTTGCAATTGACCGGGTTCGACAAACGAGATACAGATGATGCCGGCACGGAACTGCCCCGCACCGTCGGTCTTTCGACTGGACCCGGCATGAAACACTTTGCATGGACGCTGCCCACACTCTTACTCGTGGCCGGGCTTGCGGGTTACCGTTACGTCGGCCGACACGGGGTATCCGTCATCTCGCCGACGGCCGACCGGTCGCGGCCGGAGATCACAAGCGTCGTTACGGCGGAATGGCCGTGGTGGCGTGGCCCGCTCGGCACCGGCGTCTCGCTGACCGCTAAGCCGCCGCTGCGGTGGTCGGAGTCGGAAGGCGTGCGGTGGAAGGTCGCCGTACCCGGCCGCGGCCATTCGTCGCCGGTCGTCTGCGGTGACCGTGTGCTGCTCTCCACAGCCGACGACACCGAACAAACGATGTCCCTGCTCTGCTATCGCCGCAGGGACGGCATCCTGCTCTGGGCAACGCCGATCCAGCGTGGCGGGTTCATGGCCAAGCACGACAAGAACAGCCACGCTTCGCCGACGCCGGTGTGCGACGGCCGGCGGGTGACGGTGTCGTTCGTGGCCGAGGATTCACTCTGGGTGACGGCGGTCGATCTGGACGGGCAGATTTCCTGGCGGACCCGCGTCGGGCCGTTCCACTCGCAGTGGGGCTATGGCTCATCCCCGGCGTACTGGCGCGGGCTGGTGATTGTCGCCGCGGACAACAAGGGTCCGCGGCTGGCCGACCTGGCGGCGACGACCAGCTACCTCGCCGCCCTGGATGCGGAGACTGGCGACATCGTCTGGCGGGTCCGTCGGCCGCGGGAGTACAGCTACGGCACGCCCGTCGTCGCCGAGGTCGCCGGCCGCTGGCAGGTGCTACTGGCCGGCCACCAGACGATCGCGGCCTACGACCCGGCCACCGGCCGGGAGCTATGGCACTGCGGCTCGTCGCTGACGCGCACGGCCGGGACGATTGCGTTCGATGCGGACCATGTGTACGCCTCGGGCAGTTTCCCGGCCCCGGAGATTACCTGCATCCGCGCCGACGGCGAGGGCGACGTGTCCGAGACACACGTCGAATGGCGGCAGACGCGGGGGGCGGCCGACGTGCCGTCGCCGCTGGTCCTCGACGGGCGGGTACTAGTGGTCAATGACAACGGCGTGGCGGTGTGCTTCGATGCGGCCGGAGGCAAGGTGCTTTGGCAGCAGCGGCTCGGCGGGGCATTCTCCGCGTCGCCGGTGGCGGCCGATGGGGTGGTGTACGCGGTCAACGAGGACGGGCGAACGATCGTCTTCCGGGCCGGGGCAAAGTTCGAGAAGGTCGCCGACAATCGGCTCGACGGGGCGGTGTACGCGTCGCCCGTCCCGGTCGGCGATGACCTGCTGATTCGCACGGAACATGCGTTGTACTGCCTCACCGGTGGAGAGCGCTGAGCCGCTGGCGGCTCTGCCGGCCATCGCTCGCATAGCCGCAAGCGGCAGTCGCACAAGGAGTGGTCCATGCAGCTCGGTTGGATCACGCGGCGGCGATTCCTGGCCACGTCTGTCGGGATGGCGGGCTTGGCCGGCTACTACCTCGGCCGCACCCCCGTCCGGCTCGGCCTGATCGGGGCGGGAACGCAGGGCACACTTCTGACGAAAGCCCTCAACACCGCCTGGTGGCTCGGCGGGCCGTGCGGGTCGATCGTCGCCGTCTGCGACGTGGACCGGTCGCGGGCCGAGGCACTGCGGGGCGCCCATTGCCCGAAGGCCGAAATCACCGGCGACTACCGGCATGTGCTGGAGCGCGATGACATCCGGGCGGTGCTGATCGCCACCCCCGACCACTGGCACGCCCGCATCGCCGTCGAGGCGCTCCACGCCGGCAAGGCCGTCTACTGTGAAAAGCCGATCTCGCTCACCGTCGCCGAGGGCCAAGCGCTGGTCCGGGCCGTGCGGCAGACCGGCGGCGTGTTCCAGGCGGGGACGCAGCAACGGACGATGGCCCGGTTCCGCGGCGCGGTCGAGTTGGTCCGCGGCGGCGCGCTCGGCCGGCTGCACACGATCACCGTGACGCTGCCGGAGCGGTGGAAGGGTGAAGGCAACGGCCCGTTCCCGACACTGCCGGTCCCGCCCGGCCTGGACTGGGATACGTGGCTGGGCCAGGCGCCGTGGGCGGAGTACTGTCCGCAGCGGTGCCACGGTTTCTTCCGCCGCTGGTACGAGTACAGCGGCGGGCAGATAACCGACTGGGGGGCACACCACATCGACATCGCCCAGTGGGCGATCGGCGACGACGCGGCACCCCTCACGGTCGAAGGGCACGGCGAGTTCCCGGAGGTGACTGGCGGGTTCAACACGCCGATCGAGTTCCGGGCCGAGATGACGTACGCCGGCGGCGTCCGCCTCGTCGTCCGCAGCGACCCGACGTTCGAGGACAATGGCGTGCTGTTCGAGGGCGATCGGGCGTCGCTATTCGTCAACCGGGCCAAGCTCGAGGGGACGGGCTTGAGCCGGCCGGCGGACCGGGTCGAACCGCTCTATCCGCGGTCCGCCGCCCGGACCAACGCCCTGGCGTTCCACGTCGTGCAGTTCCTGATCGCCACCAAGACCGGCGACACCCCGGTTTCGGACGTGGCCAGCCAACACCGCAGCGCCACGACGTGCCACCTGGCGAACATCGCCATGCGGCTGGGCCGCAAGTTCACCTGGGACGCCCGGCGCGAGCAGGTCGTCGGCGACGCGGAGGCGAACGCCATGCTGTCCCGGCCGCAGCGGTCGCCGTATCAGGTGCCGGCCGTCTGAGGCATTGCTTGCCGCTTGCGGTTAAGCACGCGTGCATAGCCGCAAGCGGCTCCCCCCGACAATCCGCCGCCGCGCTGGTATACTCTCTAAATCGCCTGCGTTACCAGCGCGTCACACGGAGTTGCGGGAATGGGTTCAGCGGCGGCCCCTCAGAACGGGGCGGACATCCTCATCGAGTGCCTGATCCGGCAGGGCGTGGACACGGTGTTCGCCTACCCCGGCGGGGCGAGTATGCCCATCCACCAGTCGCTCACCAAGGTCGGCGACCGCGTCCGCACCATCCTCCCGCGCCACGAGCAGGGCGGCGGGTTCGCCGCCGAGGGGTACGCCCGCAGCACCGGCAAAGTCGGCGTCTGCATCGCCACCTCCGGCCCCGGGGCGACCAACTTCGTCACCTGCCTGGCCGACGCCAAGATGGATTCGACCCCGATCCTCGCCATTACCGGTCAGGTCGGCACGGCCGTCATCGGCACCGACGCCTTTCAGGAGACGCCGATCGTCGAGACGTGCCGGGCCGTGACCAAGCACCACTACCTCGTCACCCGCACGGAGGACATCCCGCGGGTCGTCAAGGAGGCGTTCCACGTCGCCACCACCGGCCGGCCCGGCCCGGTGCTGGTGGACATCCCCAAGGACATCCAGCTGCGGCAGGCGACCGTGACGAATTGGGACCCGCCGATGAACCTGCCCGGGTACCGGCCATACCGATATTCCTCGGCGGACGAACTGCGGCCGATCCTCGACATGATCCGCGCCAGCAAGCGGCCAATCATCTACGCCGGCGGCGGCGTCATCCACTCCGCGGCCGCCGACGAGCTCAAGACGTTCGCCGAGCGGACCGGCATCCCGGTGGCGCTGACGCTGAACGGCCTGGGCGGGTTCCCGAGCGAGCACTTCCTGTGCTTGCAGATGCTGGGCATGCACGGCACCATCTACGCCAACTACGCCGTCAACGAGGCCGACCTGCTGCTGGCGCTCGGCGTCCGATTCGACGACCGCGTGACCGGGAAGGTGAGCGAGTTCGCCAAGCACGGGCGGATCGTCCACATCGACGTAGACCCATCCGAGCTGAACAAGAACAAGGCAGCTCACCTGCCGATCCACAGCGACCTGCGGCACGCCTTGAAGGTGTTGAATGAGCTTTTGGCCGGCCCGGGCGGGGCGGGCGGGGTACCCGCGGAGCGGGTCGGCGGCGGGCGGTACGGCGAGTGGATCCGCAAAGTCGAACACTGGCGGGAGGCAGAGCCGCTGCGGTTCGCCGACCGGGACGACGCCATCCTGCCGCAATACGCCATCGAGCGCCTCTGGCACATCCTCAACGACCGCTACCAGCTGGACGACACGTTCGTGACGACCGGCGTCGGCCAGCACCAGATGTGGGCCGCCCAGTACTTCCGGTTCAACAAGCCGCGGAAGTGGGTGACCAGCGGCGGGCTGGGCACGATGGGGTTCGGGCTGCCGGCGGCACTCGGGGCGAAGGTGGCCCACCCGGACCACCTGGTCATCGACATCGACGGCGACGGCAGCTTCCTGATGAACGTGCAGGAGTTGGCGACGGCCTACGCGGAGAAGATTCCGGCGAAGGTGCTGCTCTTGAACAACCAGCACCTCGGCATGGTGGTGCAGTGGGAGGACCGGTTCTTCGGCGGCAACCGGGCGCAGACGTACCTGGGTGCGGGTGAGGACCACCCGCCGTACCCGGACTTCGTGAAGATCGCGGAGGGCTTCGGCGTGAAGGCGCGCGACATCACCGACAAGGCCGATCTCGACGCGGCTTTGGTCGAGATGATCGAGGCGCCGGGGCCATTCGTGCTGAAC
>DASXAN010001344.1:0-13944 GCA_036406755.1 Gemmataceae bacterium | reverse complement strand
TGACCCGGCCGGAGGCGGCCGATTACGTGCTCCACCACCTGCGGCTGGCGGGTGCCCGGCCGGAGGCGCTAATCGACGACGAGGCGCTGGACCTGCTCGCCCGCGGGTCCGGCGGCGTGCCGCGGGTGCTGAACCAGGCGGCCCACCTGGCACTGGCGGTGACCTGCGAGGCCGGCTCCGGCCGCGTGGACGCCGAGGGCGTCCTGGAGGCGCTCGCCCGGCTCGACATCAAGATCACCGACGGCGACGAGGACCTGGCCGAACTCGTTCCCGAGGCGGACGGGCCGCGGCCGGCGACGGTGGTGGTCGAGCCGCTGCCGGAGTCGGACCACGCCTGGCCGCCGCCGGGATATCTGCTGCCGGGGCCGATGCGGAGCGCGATGCGGAATGCGGAATAGGCGCGGCGGTCGGCAGGGAGGTCGTGGCATGGGCCGAATGATCGACATTCTGCGGACCGCGGACCGCCGGCCGGGGCCGGAGCCGACCCCCGCCGACGAGCCGGCCGAGGCGATCGAGCCGGCCGGGCCGGAGCCGGACGAGGAAGTGTCCGCGGTCGCGCCGGACGCGGAGCCGGAGCCGCCCATCGAGGACGACGACGAGGTGCCGTTCATCGAGGTCGGCGGCCCGCGGGAGCCGGCGCTGCGGCTGGTTCCCGCGCCTCAGCCGGCGCTTGCCGTCGCAGGGGTCTGTGACCCGGGACCGGCATCACAGGGGCCGGCGACAGAAGACCCGGTTCGGCCGCTGTTGCGTCCCACCGAAGAATCGCCCGGCCTGTTCACGATCCGCTTCCAGCCGGTCCACGCCGCCCGCCTGGGTGGCCGCGGCCCGGCCGCCGAGGTCATCGCCTTCCACCAGCCGGACCACCCGATCAGCGTCCAGTACAGGTCGCTGGCGGCGGAGATCGCCCGCCAACTGCCGGGGTCGCTGCCGCGCGTGTTGCTGTTCACCGGGGCGGCCGGCGGCGTCGGCACCTCGACCGTCGTGCTCAACCTCGCCGTGACGCTCGCCCGCCAGGACGCACGGGTGACCGTGGCCGACGCCCACCTGAGCCGGCCGGCGCTCGCGGCCCGACTGGGGTTGCCGGCGGGGCCGGGGCTGCGGGAGGTCTTGGCCGGACAGATGCCGCCGGCGTGGTGCGTTCAGGAGACGGCCCAGCCGAACCTGTTGGTCCTGCCGGCCGGCGCGGCGGGTGTGCCGCGGGAGGGGGCGGAACTGGGGGCGATCCTGGAGCTGCTCCGCGACCGCAGCGACTGCGTGCTGCTGGACGCCGGCCCGTGGGGCGAAGCGGCGGCGGCCGACCTGGCCGGCGGCTGCGACGCGGTTTACCTGGTGATGCGGCAGGAGGCGGCTGCTACGCCGGCGACGGCGGAATTGCAGGAGGAGATCCTGCAACAGACGGGCCGGCTGCGAGGGTGTGTGCTGACCCAGCGGTGACGTCGCCGGTTCGGCGTTACTTCCCTTCCAGCTCCTTGACCACCTGCGCCAGCAGGGCCGGGTCGTCCTGCTTCAGGACGTGGTCGATCCGCGACTGCGGCACGCCGAGCTTCTGCATGGCCGCGGCGGCCGCCTTCCAGGCCCGCTGCCGCTTGCCGGCGGCGGCCAGGTACAGCTCCGTCACCAGCTCCGCCAGCCGCTGCCGCTGGACGGTGTCCTGGTTCGAGTAATACCGCTTGATGATCTTCTGCTGGTACGGCGTGTAATCGTCGAGCATGTAACGAGACTCCGTGTTCGGACCGGCCGGGCGGCGTCCGTGGGCCGAACCCTCATCTCACCCATCCCGGCCGGGCGGGTCAAGCGGACTTCGTGCGGGTAGAATGACTCTTCCGTAAAGGAGCATTCCCCCATGCGGGCCGTCATCCAGCGGGTCAGCCGGGCCAGCGTCACGATCGGCGGCGAGGTCGTCGGCCGCATCGACCGCGGGCTGCTCGTGCTCCTGGGCCTCACCCACTCGGACACGCCGGCCGACGCCTGCTGGCTGGCGGAAAAGACGATCGGCCTGCGCATCTTTAACGACGCCGACGGCAAGATGAACCTCGGCCTGACCGACGTCGGCGGGGCGGTGCTGGTGGTCAGCCAGTTCACCCTCTACGGCGACGCCCAGAAGGGCCGGCGGCCGAGCTTCGTCGCCGCGGCCCGGCCGGAGCAGGCCATCCCGCTATATGAGGCGTTCGTCAACGGCGTCCGGGCCCTGGGCGTGCCGGTCGAGACGGGCCGGTTCGGGGCGATGATGGACGTGGAACTGGTCAACGACGGGCCGGTGACGCTGATCCTCGATTCGCCGCCGGCCGATTGACGCCGCCGGCCCCGCCTGTTACCCTGCCCCCGTCCTCTCCACCGAACCGCATCCCACGGTGTCCGCATGACCGACCGGACCGCCGCGCCGACCGCGCCCGTGACCGCCGGGGGCCTGGAGCAGCGGCTCGGACTGTTCGACGCGACGATGCTGGTCGCCGGCAGCATGATCGGGTCCGGCATCTTCATCGTGTCGGCCGAGATTGCACGCGACACCGGCGGGGCAGGCTGGCTACTCGCCGTCTGGGCGCTCGCCGGTCTCATGACAGTCATCGGGGCCCTCTCCTACGGAGAGCTGGCCGCCATGATGCCCCGGGCTGGCGGTCAATACGTGTACCTGCGGGAAGCGTACAGCCCGCTGTGGGGCTTCCTCTACGGGTGGACCTCGTTCCTCGTCATTCAGACGGGGACGATCGCGGCGGTGGCCGTGGCGTTCGGCAAGTTTCTCGGCGTGCTCGTACCGACACTCGGCACGGGGCCGGAGGCGGAACTCCTCCGTCTGCCAGGGTTCGTCGGCATCCCGCTGCCACTGCCGGGGCTGGACGCGCCGCTCCTGCTCTTCAAGAAGGACGCTTTCACGATCAGCGCCGGACAGCTGATCGGCGTGGCGATGATCCTGTTCCTGACGTGGTGGAACACCCGCGGGCTGACCGAGGGCAAGTGGCTACAGAACATCTTCACCGTGGCGAAGATCGGCGGGCTGATCGCCGTCATTGCCGTCGGCCTGACGCTGACGGCCAACGCCGACGTCTGGCGGGCCAACTTCGCCGACCCGTGGGGTGGGATCACGGGTACTGACCAGTACGCCAGGACTTCCGGCCTGGTCCACGCGGGCTGGCTGACGGTCGCCCTGATGGTCATGGGCGGGGCGATGGTCGGCGCGCTGTTCTCGGCCGACGCTTGGAATAACGTCACATTCACCGCCGGCGAGGTCCGCAACCCGCACCGCAATCTGCCGCTGAGCCTGTTCTGCGGCACCGGGCTGGTGATCGCCCTGTACCTGCTGGCCAACGTCAGCTACGTTTCGTCGCTTCCGGTCCATTCCGATCCCGCCAAACGTCCGGCGCTGGCGGCCGTTCAACGGGAGATCGAAGGAAAGGGCGAGGCCAGCCCGCAGGACAGGGAAACGGCAAGAACGGCAACCGTGATCGACCGCGGCATCGAGTTCGCCAACAACGACCGCGTCGGCACCGCCCTGATCGAACTGGTGTCCCCACAATACGGGGCGGCCCTGATGGCGATTGCGATCATGGTCTCGACGTTCGGCTGCCAGAACGGGCTGGTCCTGTCCGGAGCCCGTCTGACGTTCGCCATGGCCCGGGATGGACTGTTCTTCCGGTCCGTCGGCCGCGTCAACCGCAACCACGTCCCGGCCGTGGGCCTGTGGGTGCAGGCCGCCTGGGCGAGCCTGCTGGTGTTCAGCGGCACGTACAACGAGTTGCTGGAGTACGTCATCTTCGCAGCACTCTTGTTCTACGCCCTGACGGTGGCCGGCCTGTTCGTGCTGCGGGTGCGGCGGCCGGATGAGCCGCGGCCGTACCGGGCGGTCGGCTACCCGCTGCTGCCGGGGCTGTACGTCGGCCTGTGTACGGCCGTCATGCTCAACCTGCTGGTGGTCAAGCCGGTCTACACCTGGCCGGGACTTCTACTGGTCCTGACGGGCATTCCGGTGTATTTTCTGTGGAAGATCGGGAAGTGACCCCTTAAGCCCACCCGTGGCAGTGGGTGGGCGAGGTTAACCCACCCGCTGCCACGGGTGGGCGTGGAACGTACCCATGCTCTGGAACCGCCTGTTCGCGACGAAATCGCTCGAAACGCTCCACAAGGAGATGGCCGAGGACGAAGGGCGGCTCCGCCGCGTCCTCGGCCCGATCGGCCTGACGTCGCTCGGCATCGGGGCGATCATCGGGGCGGGCATCTTCGTGATGACCGGCCGGGTGGCCGCCCAGGACGCCGGCCCGGCCATCGTCGTCTCCTACTGCGTGGCTGGTATCGGCTGCGCCCTGGCGGCGTTCTGTTACGCCGAGTTCGCGTCGATGGCGCCGGTGGCCGGCAGCGCCTACACCTACGCCTACGCCACCCTGGGCGAACTGCTCGCCTGGATCATCGGCTGGGACCTGATCCTCGAGTACGCCATGAGCTGCGCCACGGTGGCGGCGTCGTGGTCGAAGTACCTCAACGAGTTCCTGACCGCCTGCTTCGGCAAGGACTGGGTCGTGCCGTCGCAGTGGTGCCACGACCGCTTCACCCAGGCCAACGCTTACATGAACCTGCCGGCGGTGGCCATCCTGTTGCTCGTGACGTTCATCCTGGTGATCGGCATCCGCGAGAGCGCCGCGTTCAACACGCTGATGGTGGTGGTCAAGCTCGGGGTGGTGCTGTTCGTGATCGCCATCGGCGTCGGCTACGTCTACAAGCCGAACTGGACCCAGATCCCCGCCGAGGCCCGCCGTCAGCCCCAGGAGGCGGCCATCCCCGACGTGGTCAAACACTTCGTCGATCACGACGAGAAGATGCCCGAGGGCGCGGCGCGCGACGACCGCGTCGAGCAGCTCAAGGCGGAGGCCCTGGCGCAGTTCCGGCTGAGGCGCATCTCGATCGTCCGGGAGGCGACCGAGAAGCAGGGCAACCTGACGCCGGAGCGGAACAGGCACCTGGACGAGTTGGACGCCGCCTACCGCAAGCAGCTCGCCAAGAATCCGACCGACGAGGCGGCGGTCACGACGATCCTGGCCCGGGCGGACGCGGAGGCGCCGGAGGCGGCCGCCAGGAAGTGGGGCATCCTCCGCTACCTGGGGCTGAACCGGCTGCTGCTGTCGATCGACGACTCGGTGCGGTCGAACTTCTTCCCCTACGGCTTTTCAGGCATGATGCTCGGGGCGTCGCTGGTGTTTTTCGCGTTCATCGGCTTCGACTCCATCTCGACTCACGCCGAGGAGGCGGTTCGCCCGCAGCGGGACGTGCCGTTCGGAATCCTGGCGTCGCTGGCCGTCTGCACCGTCCTGTACATCGCCGTCTCGGCGATCATCACCGGCATGGTGCCGTACCCGGAGATCGACGACGACGCCGCCATCGCCAGCGCCTTCCGGCAGCTCTCGGAGGCCGAGGGCGGTAACACCATGCTGCGGGCCTCCGCCGGCCTGATCGCCGCCGGCGGCCTGGCCGGCATGACCAGCGTGCTGCTGATCACGTTCCTCAGCCAGGCGCGCATCTTCCTGGCGATGGCCCGCGACCGGCTGCTGCCGCCGAGGGTCTTTGGCGCCGTCCACCCGAGGTTCAAGACGCCTCACATCTCGACCATGCTCACCGGGGCCGTGATCACGGTGGTGGCCGCGTTCACGCCGATCACCGTGCTCGAGGAGATGGTCAACATTGGCACGCTGCTGGCGTTCGTCATCGTTTGCGGTGCGGTGCTGATGCTGCGGATCAAGCGGCCGGACGCCCACCGCCCGTTCCGCTGCCCGGCCGTGTACCTGGTCGCCCCGCTGGGCATCGTCGTCAACGTCATCATGATGCTGTTCCTGCCGAAGGAAACCTGGTTCCGGCTGGTGGGTTGGTTGGCGATCGGGCTGGTGATCTACTTCACCTACGGCTACTGGCGCAGCTCGCTCGGCCGCCGGCTGTCGGGACAGGAAGCGTGAAACGGATTTAACTTCGTTTCGCCGCGCGGCGCAGCCAAGCGAACCGACGCTTGGTTGCACCGTGCGGCGAAACATGCTTTTGCACCCATGCTCATCACCCGCGTCTCGGCCGATCTGCTCCGCGTCCCGCTGCCCCGCCCCCGCGCGTTGCCGCGGGCCGACGACCCCGAGCCGGGCACGCCGCCGGCTAACCACTTGGCCGTCCTGATCGTCCGCCTCGACACCGACACCGGCCCGTCCGGCCTCGGCTTCGCCTACGCCCACGCCGCGCCTCGCGCGCTCGTGGCACTCGTCGCGGACGAGTTGACCCCGCGGCTCGTTGGTGCAGACCCCCAATCGCACGAGGGGTTGTGGCCCGATCGGCTCGCCGGCGGGCTCGCGAACGCCGCCCTGGCCGCGGCCGACCTGGCCGTGTGGGACCTGAAGGCCAAGGCGGCCGGGCTGCCGCTCTGGCGACTGCTCGGCGGTGCCCGGGACGCCGCCCCGGCCTACGCCGCCGAAACGGCCTGGCCGTGGATGAGCGGCGAGCAAGTGTTGAGCGCCTACGAGCCGCTCAAGGCGAAGGGCGTCGCGGGCCTGCGGGTCGCGGTCGGCGGCCGCTCGCCGGAGGCCGATGCCCGGCGGCTGGAGCACGTCCGCAATCACGTCGGCCTGGACGACTGGCTCGGCGTCACGGCCGGCGGCGCCTATGACACGGGGACCGCCCTGGCGATGGGCCGGTTCCTCGAGGAAGAACTGGACGCCGACTGGTTCGAGGACCCGGTGCCGACCGACGATCGGGCCGGCCTGCTGCGCCTGGCCGACAAGCTCGAGTTGCCGGTCGCAGCCGGCGGCCAGTTCGACCGGCTGAGCGACTTCACGTCCTGGGTGGCCGAAGCGCCGGCCGGCGTCGTGCGACCGGACGTGGTGCGGCTCGGCGGGCTGACGCCGGCCCTCCGAGCGATCGCGGTCGCGATGGCGTTCCACCGCCCGGTGGTGCCGGTGCTGCTGCCGGAGGTCGGCGTGCACCTGGCGTGCGGGCTGGCCGGCGTGCGAGCCGTGGACTACGTCGGCTGGCTGGAGCCGCTGTGGCGGACGCCGCCGGCACTCGCGGACGGCAAGCTCGCGCCGCCGCCCGGCCCCGGCCTGGGGCTGGAATTGAACCCGGACGCGATGGCCAGATTCCGCGTCGGCGATTGAGTCACGCCGACTTCCGCCACGCGACGCCGTCCGTCGCGTTCTCGGCGGCGTAGGTCAGCAGCTTGTCCCACGCGTCGCCCGCCGGTGGCAGGTCGGCCGCGGACCGCTCCAGGTCGGCGAGCAGTTCCGCCGCGGACTGGTAACGATCCGCCGCGTCGGGCCGCATGCGGGCCACCACCTGTTGCAGCGCCTCCGGCAGCGGCCTGGGCGGCTTCGCCCCCTTCCGCCGCGGGGCTGGGGCCGCCCAGCCGGCCGCCAACTCGCCCAGCGCGGCGAGATCGTCGGCCGGCGTCGCGTCGGCCGGGCCGCCGGTCAGCCACGGCGGCTCGCCGCAGCCGGTCAACTTCACGACCCCACCCGGCGTCAACACCACCGACCGGGTGGTGAGCCGGCCGTGGACCAGCCCCGCCTGGTGGGCGGCGTGCAGTCCGGCCGCGACCTGCGTGACCAACCGGTGCCAGACGCCCGGCAGGGCGGCCGGGGCCGGCCACTCCCCGCTCGACAGGCCGCTCAGCCACTCTTGCAGCGCCGCCGGCCGGCCGTTGACCTCCAGTACCTCCAGCGTCGCCGCCAGGTTCGGGTGCGACAGCCCGGCCAGGGCCGCGAACCGCTGGCGGAACTCGTCCGGGTGAACGGCGTCGTGCATCTCGGGCTCCGCCAGGTGGCGGAGCAGCACTGTGCCGTGTCCGTCGGCGGCCCGCCGCGGGTCGAACACCCGGTACACGGCCTCCCGCGGCGTCGCCTGGAGGCGGTCGATCACCCGCGTCGGGCCGAGTACGAGTGCGTCGAGGTTGCCCGACTCGATCAGGGCGAGCTGGTACAGGGTGAGGAGCGGGGTGCCGCCGCGGGCCGACAGCAGCACCTGCCGCAGCGACCGCCGCTGCCGCCGGGCTTCGAGTAGCAGCGCCGTCAGCGTGTCGCCATCCACCAGCTCCAGCCCGCGGAGCAGGTCGCCGAGCTGGCGGTCGCCGGGGTCCACGTCGTCGGTCAGGGACAGGATGTTCGGCGGAGCCGAGTCCGTAGTCCGTCGTCCGTGGTCCGTAGCAGCCGGCAATGCCCAGTGACCGGAATCGGACGTTGGAAGAGGCACAGTGGCGGGAACCTCTGCTTCCGAATCCGAAGCCACGGACGACGGACTACGGACTGCGGACGAACTGGCCAGTTCGCGCAGCTTGCGGCGGTACCACTCCCGCATGTCGCTCAGGTGCCGCTCCATCTCGCCGCGGCGCTCGACCACCAGCCGCTCCTGCTCGTGCAGCTCGGCCGCCTGGCGGGCCAACTGCTGTGCCGTCTCGTCCACCTGCTTCGCGGCGGCCGTCACCTCGGCCTGCTTCCGCTCCAGCCGGGTGCCGTCGTCGGCCAGGACGCGGCGCATCTCGGCCACCCGCCCCTGCCACTCGATCAGTTGCTGGCGGAAGGCCGCCACGGCCAGCCGGTGCTCGGCCTTGGCCCGCTGCACGGCCAGATCCTGCTCCCGCAGCCGCTCCGCCTCCGCCCGCATCCGCGCCTGTAGCCCTTCCAGGTCGTCCTGGCTCTGGCTGGCGTAGGCGTGCAGCTCGGCCAGGTGGCCGCGCAACTCCTCCCGCGCCTGGCCGAGTCGGGTTACAACGGCTTCGCCGCGCAGCTCCAGGTCGGGCAACTGCTGCCGCAGGGCGTCGGCGTCGTCGGCCGTCTGCCGGCGGTACTCGTCCAGCTCGGCCCGTAGCCGCCGGGCGTCATCATCGGCCGCGCGGCGGTCGGCGAGCCACTGTGCTTTGGCGGACGCATGGGTCTTCCGCCCGGCCGCCAGCGCCCGCCCGGCCGCCTTGAGGCGGTCCGTCTGCCGCCGCAGGGTGTCCTCGGACGCGGTCAGGCGGTCGGCCATCCGCCGCATCTCGCCCATCTGTCGGTCCAGCTCTTGGCGGGCCGCGGCGAGGGCCGACTCCGCCGCCTGCTTCTGCCGGGTGACGGCCTCGTTCTCCGCACCGGCCTGGCCGACCTTTGTCTCGAACTCCCGGGTTTGCCCGTCGAGCTGCTTCTGCCGGGCGGCCAGGTCGTCGGCCCGGCGGCGGAGCTGCTCCTGTAGCGCCTTGCGGGCCTCCTCGTCGCGGGCCAGCGCCGCCTCCCGCTCCTTCACCGCCTGCCGGTCGGCGGCCAGCTTCTCCTGCAACTCCAGCACCTGCGCCGCCCGCCCCTTGAGCGCCTCCGCCTGGGTGGACTGCTCGGCCGCCGTCGCGTCGAGCCGCTCACGCCGCTGCTGCAGCGCGATTTCCTCGGCCGACAGCCGCTCCTGCAACTCCCGCAGACGAGTGACAGCGGCCTGGAGGTCGCTGCTGCGGCCCTCAAAGATCTGCCGCTCGGCGGTGTGGGCCAGGGCGTCGGTTTCGACCCGGGTCCGCAACTCCTCGACGGCCCGAGCCTTCTCGATCAGGTCGCGCTCGGTGGCCTCCTGGCGGACCCGCTGCTCGGCGAGTTGCGTTGCCTCGTTGCGGACTTCGGTCCGCATCCGCTCCAGCCGGGTGCGGAGGGCGGCGAGCATTGCCTGCTGCCCCTCGACCTGGGCCGCCCGCTCGGCCAGTCGGGCCGCGGCCGCGTCCTGCTCGGCCCGCTGAGCCGCCAGCCGGTCGGTCTCCGCCTGCTGGGCGGCCTGCGCCGCGTCGAGCTGCCGGGCCTGGTCCTCCAGCTCCAGCGCGTCCCGCTGCACCTGCTCCCGCTGCCGCTCCACGTCGGCGGCCGCGGCGTCCGCCTGCCGGTCCCGCTGCTCCAGCGTCTCCTGGAAGCGGTCCAGCCGGGCCAGGTCGGTCTGATACCGTTGCTCCAGCGTGGTGAGGTAGTTCTCGCGCCGGTCGCAGTCGGCCTGGCGCGCCTCCAGTTGCTCGGCCGCCGACCTGAGCCGAGCGGCCACGTCCGCCTGCTCGGCCTCGGCGGTCTGGCGGGCCCGGTCCAGGTCGGCACGGGCGTCGGCCAACTCCCGCTCGCGGCGGTCGAGGTCGTCCCGGCGGGCGTCCAAGTCGCGGAGCCGCGGGGCGATGGCCCGTTCCTGTTCGGCCAGCTCGCGCTTCTGGTCCTGGACCTTGCGGGCCGCGGTCTGGACCGCCTGCTGCAAACCGGCGAGCCGGTCCCGCCGCTCCTGGTAGCGCTGGTACAGGTCGCGCTTCAGGGCAGCCAATTCGTCGCGGAGCTTGTCCAGTTCCTGCTGCCGGGCCGCCAGCTCGCCGGCCTGTTGTTGCAGCCCGGCCGCGCGGCGGTCGAGTTCCGCCCGTGCGGCGGCCACGTCGGCCTCGCGCTGCTCCACGACCTGCCGGCTGGCGTCGAGCTGCTCTTTCAGGCTGGCCAGTTGCTCCGCGCGTGCCTGGACGGCCGCGGACTGCGCGCCGTCGCGGGCAGCGATCTGCTCTTCCCGCTTTCGCAGGGCGGCGTCCTCGGCCGTCACCCGCTCCTGGAGTGCCAACGCGTCCCGCCGCAGTTGCTGCGCGAGTGCTTCGGCCTCGGCCGTCCGGGCCGCCAACTCGGCCTCCCGCCGCTCCACGTCGGCCCGGGCCCGCTCGGCCTTGGCCCATTCGGCCTGGGACCGCGCGTCCCGGTCGGCCAGGTACTTCTCCTGCCGGTCGCACTCGGCCAGTCGGGCCTCGACGGCCGCGGCCGCGTCCTGGTACAACGCCTCCCGCCGCTGCTGCTCTTCCTCGGCGGCATGGCGGGCGGCGTCGAGTTCCCGTTCCCGCTGCTCAATCGCGGTCTGGCGGGCCGCCAGCTCGTCGCGGAGCTTGCCCGTCGCCTGTTCGCCGGCGTCGAGGTGTTGTTTCCGCTCCTGGACCTTGCGGGCGGCCGTCTGTACGGCCTGCTGCAACCCGGCCAGCCGGTCCCGCCGCTCCTGGTACTGACGGAAGTGGTCGCGGCGGGCGTTCGCCAACTCTTCCCGCAGCGCGTCCAGTTCCCGCTGTTTGGTCTCGGTTTCCTGCTGCCCGGCCGCGAGTTCGTGGGCGCGGGCTTCCAGTTCCGCCCGGGCACCGTCGGCCTCGGCCAGCGCCTCCTCGCGCTGCCGGCACTCACGCTCCAGGTCCTCGCGGCGACGAAGCCAGGCAACTCGGTCGGCCTCCAGCTCTGCGGCCTGCTGGTCCAGCCGCCGGCGGCGCTCGGCCAGTTCCGCCTCCTGCAATTCGGTGCTGGGTCGGTACGGCTCCGGCGGCGGGATCGGGATGAAGCCGACGGCGTGCGGGCCGGCGGCTGATTCGGCGGCAGCATCGACGTGGATGGTGATTGTCAGCGGCCCCAGGCTGATTGTGTCGCCGGACTTCAGGTCGGCCGTCTGGACCGGGCGGCCGTTGAGCAAGAGCGGCAGGGCGGGGGCGAGCTTGCGAAGGCGGGGGCCTTCGGCGTGGCGGGACACGACGCACAGCACCGGCGGCAGGTTGGCCCCGGCCAGGCGGAGGTCGCAGCCGGGGACGGTGCCGACGACGAACTCGGCCCCGGGCACGTCGTAGGTGGCGGGCTGTGCGGACCCGTGCCGCAGTTCGAGCCGGACCGCGGGGGCGGCGGTGGGAGGCGGTTGAGCCATGTCCGTGGCGGCGTTTGAAGTTCCTGGCGTCCGTGCCCGGGCGGCCGGGCCGCGGCCGGATTGGAACCGATCCGGCCGGTTTTGGGAAGCCCGATTGCCGCGGTCGGCCGGCGGGTGGTGGAAAGGTGGGGAAGGGGGGCAAGGCCAGGCGGTCGTTTCGCCGCGCGGCGCAGCCAAGCGCGTGTCTCGCTTGGCTGCGCCGCACGGCGAAACGAAGGCACCAAATACTAGAACCGGCCCGCGCATCGTGATACCATCCTCTCATCACCGCCCCGGAGGACCCACCCGATGCTCGACCGCCGCACCGTCCTGAAGGCCGCCGGTGTCGCCACCCTCGGCGCCCTGGCCGCCCCCGCCCTCGTCGCCGACGAGGTCGCCGCCAAATCCGGCCTCAAGCAGTCCGTCTGCCGCTGGTGCTACGGCCAGATTCCGATCGACAAGCTGGCCGACGAGTGCGTCAAGCTCGGGTACAAGTCGGTCGAGCTGCTCAGCCAGCCGCAAGACGTGTCCGCGGTCCAGTCCCGCGGCCTCACGTGTGCCGTGTATGGCAAGACCGACATCGTCCGCGGGCTGAACCGCGAGGCCCACCACCCCAAGATCCTCAAGTTGCTCCGCGAGAACATCGAGTTTGCCGCCGCCCACGGGCTGCCGAAGGTCATCTGCATGGCCGGAAACCGCACCCTCGACGGGCACACCGTCTCCGACGAGGAAGGCATGGACGTCTGCGCCAAGGGGCTCAAGCAGGTGGTCGGCCTGGCGGAGGAAAAGAAGGTGACGCTGATCATGGAGGGGCTCAACAGCAAGGTGAACCACAAGGACTACATGTACGACAAGACGGAGTGGGGCGTGAAGCTCTGCCAGAAGGTGGGGTCGCCGCGGTTCAAGCTGCTCTACGACATCTACCACATGCAGATCATGGAAGGGGACGTGATCGCCACCGTGCGGAAGTACAAGGACTACATCGCCCACTACCACACCGGCGGCGTGCCGGGCCGCCACGAGATCGACGACACGCAGGAGCTGAACTACGCGGCGATCGTCCGGGCGATCCTTGACACCGGCTACGCCAGCTATCTGGGGCAGGAGTTCATTCCGAAGCGGGACCCGTTCGTGTCGATGGCGCAGGCGTACAAGATTTGCAACGTGTGATTCCGGTTAGCCGCGGCGCGGAGCGCGCTTTGACGGTCTCGCGCTCCGCTCCGCGTCGCGGCTAACCGTGGTCATTTCCCCCGCACCTTGTCCCGGAACTTCTTCGCCCGCTCGTCATCCTTCAACTCGCCGAACAGGTCGGCCAGCCGGCCGTCGGCCTTCCCCACCTCAGCCGGGTCGTCGTTGTACCAGGCGTCCACCCACAGGTAGGCGTACACGGCGTCTTTCTTTGTCTTCGGGTCGCGGCGGTAGATGTCGCCGAGCATGTTGTACGCCGCTGCCTTCACGCCGCGGTCGGTCGTCTTGTCGATCAGGTCTTCGAGCTGCTTCGCCGCGGCGAGGGACATGCCTGTCCCGGCCTGGCAGCCGATCTCGTACACCTTGGTCCGCGGGTCGGACGCCGGCAGGGCCGCCAGCCGCCGCTTCGCGTCGTCCGCCCGTCCGGCCGACAGCAGCAGGTCGATCGCCTGGAACGTGCATTCCGCCTTCAGGTCGGCCGGGGCGCCGGCCGCGGCCGCCAACTCCTCGTACGCCTTGCGGGCGGCGTCGAGATCCGGCGGCTGGTGGTCCTGATAGAGCCGGGCCAGCGCGCGCGTCACGGGGACCAGCTCCCAGGAGTCCGGGTGGTCCTTGCGGAAGCGGTCCAGGGCGGTGATCGCCTTCTGAAGCTGCTCCGGGCCCTCATCCGCGCGGGCGGCGGCGAGCAGGGCGAGCTTGTATTCGATGTACCGCTTGACCGCCTTATTGTTCTGCACGGCCGGGACGCGGAGCATCCCCTCGTACACCGGGGCGGCCTCGGCCGGGCCGCGGGCCTCGGCGGCGGCGGCGCGCGGGTAGTCGAGCTTGATCGCCGGCACGTCGTAGACGATCTCGACGACGTCGCCGGCCGGGATGGTCCGCGAGCCGACCTTGACGCCGGCGAGCGTCTCGGACTCGATCTTGCCGGCGGCGGTCTGCGGCCCCTTGGTCGCGCGGTCGCGGTAGGTGACGCGGTCCTGGGCGGCGGCCGGGGAAGCGGCCAAGGCGAGGAGGGCGGCGGGGAGCAGGGCGCGGGTGGTGAAGGTCATGAATGGAATCCCGTGTCAGTTTCGGAGGGAAGAGCCCACCCGCCGCCGCGGGTGGGCTTGGGGGATGGTGAGTTTAGTGGGG
>DASXAN010001343.1:0-5153 GCA_036406755.1 Gemmataceae bacterium | reverse complement strand
ACGCCTCGGCGGCCAGGGCCGTGGCGACGTGCGTCTTGCCCGTGCCCGGGTTGCCGATGAGGATCACCGCCTCCCGGCGGTCGACGAACCCGCAGCGCATCAGTTCGGCGACGAGCACCTTGTTCAGGGAGGGCTGGCGGCCGACGGCCGCGAGGCGCTGGCCCTGGCGTCTGGGGGTGCCCACGACCTCTTGCTCCTGGACGTCCACATGCCGGAGCTGGATGGCTTCCAGGTGGTCCGGGCGATCCGGGAGCGGGCCGCGGGCGGGCACTTGCCCGTCATCGCCCTGACGGCCCGATCGCGGGACGAGGACCGTGAGCGCTGCCTCGCGGCCGGCATGGACGACTTCCTCACCAAGCCGGTGCCTTCGGCGCGCCTCGACGCGGCCATCGACCGCCTGATGTCCGCCCACGGGGTTGCCCGGACGCGCCGGGGAGATGCCGGAGAAACCACGAGCCTCCTCGACCCGGTCGCCGTGCTAACGACCTGTGGGGACGATGCGGGCGGGCTGCTCAGGATGTGCCAGGATTTTCGGACCTATGCGCCGGCTGGCATGGCCGAAGTGGGTGAGGCCCTCAGAGAGGGCGACGCACCGCGACTGCGCGAGGCCGCCCACAAGGTTTACCCGCTGCTGGCGGCCTTCTCCACGATAGCCGGCGACGTGGCGTCGGACCTGGAGGACCGCGCGGCCCAGGGCCACCTCGACGAGGCCCGACCGTTGGTGGAACGACTCAAGGCAATGGTCGACGAACTCATGCCACACATGGACGGCTTATCGGTCGAAACCCTGCGCCGCCAAGTCGGAGATGCCGGCGGCCGGGGCCAAGCTAGCGAGCACTGACGAATCGGCACCCGGCCGCGGTCTGCCCGCGCCACCGCAGGAGCACGCGACCGACCCGGGCCGGACGGGTCACTCGGGTCGCGGGAGCGCCTGCCGGACCGCCATAGCGAGCAGCACGCAGACGACGCCGCTGACGATCAGGTCGATCCCGGCAAACAGGCCGATCACCCACAGGCCCGACACCGGCCACTGGCGCCAAATGAGGACGCCGAGGACGAGGGTGACAGCGCCGTTGAGGGCCAGCCACCCCCGACCGGGGAAGTGGTGCGTCAGGGCGGCGATGACGCGGAACAGGCCACCGGCCAGAAACGCCGCCGCCAGCATCAATGTCAGCCCTTCGGCCGACGCGACGGGATGCTCGACCATGAGGCCGCCAGCCACGACGTACAGGATGCCGGTGAGCAGGAACAGGAAGAACCCCTTCCGATCCCGGGCCCAGACGGCACTGCCGAGTTGGAACCCCCCGCCCACTAGCAACAGGCTGCCGAGCGCAAGGACCGTGGCCAGGGTCGCCGTGAGCGCGAACGCACAGGCCAAGCCCCCGACGACGATCAGCGCCATCCCGAGTGCTAGGACCCAGCCCCAACGCCGCCGCCAGGCGACCAGCGCCGCGGTGTCCGAAGGAGCCAGGTGCGCCGGTGTCACAATTGCCATAGGTGTCTCTCCGTCGAATGGTAAACCTGTCCCGGCAGGGCAACTGCCATACCTCCGGAACTACGGCCCCTCTGCGTTACGAAGTCGGTCGGCGCGTCGCCCCTTCGCCCTGGGCAATGTAACGGGCCGTCCAGGGTGGGCGACACTGGCAAAACTAACAGTGTGCGGGAAAGCGTTCGGGCGCGCCGGTTCTACTCTGGTGGAGTGTCCCGGGCACGACGCTTTGTTTACAAGGCCGTCCGGGGTGCCTGTCCAGACGCGAGAGTGGTCTTGTTGTTCCGGTCGATCGGGTCGGCCGCCAGCCGGGGCGTGGTTGCCGGCTGCGTCCCACCGGTCGGGGCCGGCGATCTCACCCGATTGAAGAGCATTGCGCGCCTCGGTTACGTCGACGAATGGCGCTAGCTTAGGCGTGCAGGCGGTACGGACAGTGCCCACAGCAGCCGAAACGTAAGGCGTTCCAGCCCGCGGTCCAGGCAGAGAAGTCTAAGCTAGCGCCATTCGACGATCCGACCGACGCGCGCAACGCCACAGGTTGAATTGCCCTCGGCGTGAAACTATGAAGCGGTCCTCTGGCGGCCGGTAACGTGGAACTTGGTGGTGCTTATGATCTGACCTACTGCGATCCGGGAGGCACCCATGTTCCACGTCGGGCTCGACATCCACAGCACCCGCATCTCCATCTGCGTGCTCAGCCAGACCGGGCAAGTCGTCCACCGCTCTCAGGCGCGCGGCACCGAGGAGATGCTCCGCACGCTCAAGGACCTGACCGACCGCTTCGAGGTCTGCTACGAGGCGAGCTGCGGATACGGGCACTACCACGACCTGCTCCGGCCGCTGGCCCCCTGTGTGCTGGTGGCCGACCCGGGGCAACTCCGGCTAATCTTCCGGTCCAAGGCCAAGAACGACCGCAACGATGCCGAGCGGCTGGCGAAGCTGCTCTACCTGGGCGAGACGCCGTCGGTCCACGTGCCCGCGGCCGACGTGCGGATGTGGCGGGAATTGATTAACTGTCCTAGCCAGGTGGTGGCCAAGCGGACGCGGGCCAAGAACGCCGCCCGGGCGCTGCTGCGGAGCGCCGGCGTCGTCCCGCCGAAGCACCCTGACCAGTGGACGAAGGCGGGGCTGGTTTGGCTCCGCCGGCTGGACCTGGCACTGACCCGCCAGGTCCGTCGCATCGAGCTGGAGCTGAACCGCCAGGCGCGTCGCAGCCCGGCCGTCTCCCGACTGCGGACGATCCCCGGCGTCGGCCCCCGGACGGCCGAGGCGGTGGACCCCTCATGGATGTCGGACCGCCGCTCGCAACGAGAACTCGACCTCACCCGGTATGGTTCCCGATTGTGCCGCGAAAAGGCGAAGTGCCTCAACTGGCCGGCCGCTGACGCCGCCGCCCATGCCCGTCTGCCGCCGGCCGTGCCATCACGCCGCCGGCGCCTCGAGGGCCCGGGCCTGTGCCGCCTCGGTCGCTTTCGCGACCCGCCGTGGGCCCGACGCGGCCGGCAAGAGCCGGGCGGAGTTGAGGATGAACGCCAGCTCGGAGCTGACGTGGATGAACGCCGCCAGCAGCGGGCTGAGCAGCCCGAACGCCGCGAGGCCGACCCCGACCCCGTCTACCGCGAGCGTGCCCGCGAAGTTGAAGAGGATGATGCGCCTGCAGCGGCGGGCGATCCGCAGCGTCTCGACCAGCCGGCCTAGGTCGTTGCCGATGAGGACCACATCGGCGCTCTCGCGGGCCACGTCGGTCCCCGACCCGACCGCCACCCCGACGCTCGCCTCCGCCAGGGCCGGGGCGTCGTTGACGCCGTCGCCCACCATCGCCACCGTCTTGCCCGTCGTAACGAGGGCCTTGACCCGCGCCGCCTTCTGGTCGGGAAGCAGGTCGGCCACCACTTCGTCCGTGCCCAGCTCCTCGCCCACGGCCGACGCGACGGCCGCCGCGTCGCCAGTCAGCAGCACCGTCCGCAGGCCGATGCACCGCATCTGGGCCACGGCCCCGGCCGCTCCCGGCCTCAGGACGTCGGCGACCCGCAGCGCCCCAAGGAGGCGGCCGCCCCGAGCGACCAGGACTTCGGTCGCGGCGCCGCCGCCGGGGGCCACGGGCGCGTCATCGACGCCGCGTTCCAGCAGGAAGGCCCGGCTGCCGACGACGATCTCCTCGCCGCCGGCCGCGCAGGAGACGCCCTTGCCCGGCGAGTACGCGAACCGCTCCGGCTCCGCCGCGACGACCCCCAGCGCCGCGGCCTTGCGCAGGACGGCTTTGGCCAGCGGGTGTTCCGACGGCCGCTCGGCGACGGCGGCCGCCTCGACCACGGCCTGCAGCGTGACGCCGGGGGCGGGGACGACCTCCGTCACCTCCGGGTTACCGACGGTGACGGTCCCGGTCTTGTCCATCACCACCGTGTCCACGGCGCCCAGGGCCTCCAGGTAGAGGCCGCCCTTAACGACCGCCCCCTCGCGGGCCGCCCGACCGATGGCCCCCAGGATCGCCAGCGGCGTGCCCGCGGCGATGCCGCACGCCCCCGCCACGATGACGACTGAGATCGTCGATTTCACGTCGATGGACCCGCGCACAGACCACGTCACGAAGAAGGTCACCACGGCGCAGGCCAGTGCGAAGTAGACGAGGTAAGCGGCCAGGCGGTCGGCCGTCTTCTGGATGGGGGCGCGGGACTTCTCCGCCCGCTCCACCGCCTGGATGATCTTGCCGAAGGCCGTGTCGTGGCCCACGCCCGTCGTGCGGACCTCCAGGGCACCGGACTGGTTGATTGCCCCGGCGTAGACCGGGGCGCCGGGCTTCTTCTCGGCCGGCATCGACTCGCCTGTGATGGTCGCCTGGTCCACGAAGGAGTCGCCGGACACGACCACGCCGTCCACCGGCACGCAGCCGCCGGGCTTGACGACCACGACGTCGCCCGCGCGGACGTCGTCGGCGTGGACCTCGCGCAGCTCGCCGCCGGGGCCGCGGACGAAGGCCGTCCGCGGCAGCAGGTCCAGGAGGCCCTTGATGGCGCGGCGGCCCCGGCCGACCGTCAGCCCTTCAAGGACCTCGGCGACCAGGACGAAGAGGGCGATGACGAGGGCGGTGAAGGACTCGCCCACCGCCAAGGCCGCCGCCAAGGCCAGCGTCATCGACAGCTCCATCGTCATGCGCCGGGCGAGCAGGTTCGACAGGGCCTCTTTGAAGATGGGGTAGCCGCCGACCAGCACGGCGGCCCAGGCGACCGGGTTGAGCTTCCAGCCGGGAACGGGCGCCCACTCCCACACCTCGAACCAGGCGAGGGCGGCGCCGGCGGCGACCAGAGCGATGCGCGCCGCGTCGGCCCGCTCCAGCGGGTGGTCGTGGTCGAGTTGCGAGGTGTCGTCATGGTCGTGATCGTGGTGGTCGTGGTGATGCCCGTGCCCGCGGTCGTGGGCGTGCCCGGACGCCGCGCTGCGGGCGGTAAGTCTGTCGGCCGGCGCGGCCGGCAAGTCGGGCGGGCTCATTGTGAGGGGGGCCGCCGCCTGTGTCGTCCACTTCCGGTCCATGGGACGCTCCTTTCGCTCACCCATCTTACCGAGACGTTTCGATTGTCTTCCGATACCCCCGGTACGACCCCTCGACTTTCGGCAGCAGGTTCTTGGCAACGTCCGTGTCGCCGGCCAGCAGCGCGTCGCGCAGTTC
>DASXAN010001342.1:0-2174 GCA_036406755.1 Gemmataceae bacterium | reverse complement strand
TCGGCAATACGGCAAGCGGCGACGGTGGAGGGGTCTTCATCAGCTCCCCGGACAACCTCGTCGGCGGGACTTCGACCGCCGCCCGCAATGTCATCTCGGCCAACGACCTCGGGGTGGACATCGGCAGGAACTCCTCCAGCGACGTCACGGACAATCTCGTCCAGGGGAATTACATCGGCACCGATGCAACAGGCACGGCCGATCTCGGGAATATCGGCGACGGCGTCTTGGTCCAGGGCTATTCCGGCAACACGGTTGGTGGGCCGGCTGCGGGCGCTGAAAATGTGATTTCCGGCAATGGCCGCGACGGAATCGAGCTTTCGGCGACCGGCGCAACCGCCGTCCAGGGCAACCTGATCGGCACCGACGCGGCGGGAACCACCGCCCTCGGCAACGACCTCCGTGGCGTCCTTCTCAATGGCGCCCAGGACAGCCTGATCGGCGGCTCCGGCGCCGGTGAGGGAAACGTCATATCCGGAAATGGCAATGTGGGGGTCGGGGTCGACAACGCAGCGACGGGCAACCGGATCGAAGCCAACCTGATCGGCACCGACAAGACCGGGAACGCCCCGCTTGGCAATGCGTTCGGCCTACAGGTCGCCGCGTCCTCTGGCAACACCATCGGCGGACTGACCGCCGCAGCGGGAAACACCATCGCCTTCAACTCGCAGCAGGGAATCCTGCTCAATGTCCCTCCGGTTGCCCAGAACCGGATCGCCTCCAACTCGATCTTCTCCAACGGCAGCCTCGGGATCGATCTCGGAGCCGACGGCGTTACCGCAAACGACAGCGGCGACGCCGACACCGGCCCGAACAACCTGCAGAACTTTCCGGTCCTGGCCGGCGTCAGGTCCGGTACCAGTACGACGGTCAAGGGAACGCTGAACAGCGTGCCCAGCAAGACCTACCGGCTGGAGTTCTTCTCGGGTCCAAGCTGTGACTCCAGCGGCTTCGGGCAGGGGAAGCAATACCTTGGCTCCCAGAACGTGACCACGAACGCGGGCGGCAACGCGAGCTTCACGGCGACCCTGGGGAGCGGAACCAGTCCCGGCGACGCCGTGACCGCGACGGCGACAGACCCGGCGACCAACACATCGGAGTTCTCCCGATGCGCGACCGCGTCGATCGGCAAGATCTCCGCCCGGGGCACGGTTCACACCACCCAGGGTCCATCGATCACCTTCTCGGCCGCGAACGATTGCACCGCCTCGCTGTCGACCCAGCCCAGCATCATCGGAACCACGGCGGGTGGGCGGATCTGGACGAAGACGGCTGTCACGACCTCCACCTGCACGGATCAACCCCCTGCCTCGCCGCTCGGCTTCGACACCCAGACGGGAACGGCGAGCGGCACCTTCGGGGCCTCGGCGCCGGGCGGCCGCAACGGCCAATCCGGGACGCTGCAGTGGACCTACCGTGACGCCAGCCCGGACACGGTCCAGTTCACCCTTCGCGACAGCTCCAATGCCGTCGTCTACCAGGCCAATCAGCAGGCGCCCACTGCCTACGCCGGCTCAGCCGGTGGGGTCTGGACCTTCCCGCCCTGAGCGGGCCCTCTGACCCTCGGCCTCGCTTGGGCAGGTTCTGCGCCTGCCCTTGAAAGCGTCCGTGATCGGCGCTACTGTACGAACATGTGTTCGCTGAAGAGACCCGCGACGAGGACGGAGCGATGGACCTGACAAAGAGGCAGAAGGAGATCTTCGACTTCATCGGCCGTTACGCGGGCAAGTACGGATACCCGCCGACGGTGCGCGAGATCGGCAAGGCGGTCGGGCTTCATTCCTCTTCTACCGTGCACGCGCACCTGGCCAATCTCGAGAAGTCCGGCCTGCTGCGTCGCGATCCCTCCAAGCCGCGCGCGATCGAGCTGCTCGTCGACAAGGCCAAGAAGGCGGTGCGGCCACCGGGCCTGCCGCTGGTCGGCCAGGTCGCGGCCGGGCAGCCGGTGCTCGCGGACGAGAACATCGAGGACTACGTGCCCGTGCCCGAGATCGCCGGCGGCGAGCAGGGCGAGTTCCTGCTCCGCGTCAGGGGCGACTCGATGAAGGACGCCGGGATCCTGGACGGCGACCACGTGGTCGTGCGGCGCCAGAAGGCCGCCCGCAACGGCGAGATCGTCGTGGCGCTCGTCGGCGAGGAGGCCACGGTCAAGCGCTTCTTCAAGGAGAACGACC
>DASXAN010001341.1:0-6776 GCA_036406755.1 Gemmataceae bacterium | reverse complement strand
GCGGCGGTGGTGAGCATGCCGACGTTTGCGGCGTCGCCCGGGGCCAGGGTGCCGCCGGGGCCGAGCGTGATCGGCCCGGCGACCGCGCCGACGCCGCGGAGCGTGCCGCCGGCGGTGACAGCGACGCCGCCCGTCCCGGTGGCCGAGTTCGGCCCCGGCGTGTCGGCGGCCAGCGTGCCGCCGCTGACGACGGTGCCGCCGGAGTAGGTGTTGGCCCCGGTCAGCGTCTGGGTACCGGTGCCGGCCTTGGTGAGCTGCAACTTCCCGGCGGTGTTCTGGATCACGCCGCCGAACGTGCCGCCGCCGTTGCCGGCCCCGACCGTCAGGCGGAACGTGTTGCCGGCGCTGTCGGTGACGTTGACCGTGCCGGCCCCGGCCGACTGGCTGACCAGGGCGTTGACCGACTCGTAGCCCAGTGCGGTCGCGCCGGGGGACAGCCGGAGCAGCGACCCGGAGTTGAAGACGATGTTGGCCGCGTCCGGGATCGACTTGTCGAAATTGGCGGTGCTCCCGCCGAGCATCAGGGTCGAGTTGGGGTTCAGGATCACGTTGCCGGCGAAGTCGCTGGCCAGCGTGGCGGACGTGACGCCGTTCCGCTGGAAGACGACGATCCCGGTGTTGGTGCCGCCGCCGTTGCTGACGACCACGTTGCCGGTCCCGCCGAGCTTGCCCGAGAAGACGGTGTTGCCCGTCGAGCCGGCCTGGAGGATGACGTCGCGCTGGAAGTTGATCTCGGTGCCGAACGTGGCGTTGCCGGTGAACGCGGCCGAGCCGATGGTGACCGTGCCCGTGCCCCGGTTCGTGACCACGATTCCGGCCTGGGGGGTCACGTTGTTCGCCGAGGCGAGCAGGGCGACGTTGTTCGAACCGGTCGAGGCGTCGCCGAGGAAGACGCGCCCCAGGCTGCCCAGGGCGAAGCTATTGCCCGCCTGAAGTGTCCCCTGGGCGACGACGACGTTGGCAAAGAAGTTGGTGTTTGACCCGGACAACGTGAGCGTGCCCGGCCCGCGCTTGGTCAGCGTCGCCGCCTCGCCGCCGCTCACGGTGCCGGCGACCGTCAGGTTCGCGGCCGGCTGGGTGACGTCGATGGCGCTCGTCGCCCCGGCGACGTAAACCTGCCGCGTCGATGCCAGGGTCTGGCTGCCGGCCCCGGTGTACTGGAGCGTGCCGCCCAGGACGACGTTCAGACCGTTCGACGCCGGGTCGGTCCCCAGGTTCGTGCCGGTCGTGACGCTGGCGGCGCTGAGCGTGCCGCCGTTGATGCGGACCGCGCCCGTGAAGGTGTTGTTGCCGGTCAGCACGAGGCGGCCCGGCCCGGCCTTGGCGACGCCGATCGCGCCGGTGATGGCGGAGCCGATCGTCAGGTCGCCGGTCCCGTAGTGGTGGATGAACAGCTCGCCGCCCGACGCCGTCAGGCTGCCGCCGCTGATCTGTTCGGCGGCGGTGACGGCGGGCGTCAGCAGGATGCCGCCGCCGGCGGCGCCGGAGTTGATCGTCAGCGTGGCGGCCGGGTGGACGGCGATCGCGCCGGCGTCGGCGATGCCGAACCGCAGCGACCCGACGGCCACGCTCGCCCCGACGGTCCCGCTGTAGGGGCCGCTGTTGGTGACGTGGTCGCCTGCGGCGAACGTCGAGGCGTCGTTCTTGACGGCATACCCGGCGAACGCCGTCACGTTCCCGCCGCTGACGGCCGCCCAGTCGGTCTTGCCGACGGTCGCCGCGCCGTCCAGGAGCAGGCCGGCGGTGCCGTTCGCCGACGTGGTGGTGATGGCGCCGACGGTCGGCGGCGTGAAATCGACGGTCCCGCCGACCTTGCGCGTCACCGCACCCAGGTTCAGCGTCACCCCCGTGCCGCCGTTGCTGACGGCGGCGACGGACGAGCTGCCGCCCGCCGCAACGGTGAGCGAGGTGTTGATCACCTGGTTGGCGCCGACCGTCAGCGACCCGATCGTCTGGGCCGAGCCGGCCGGGTTGGCGACCATCCGCAGGCCGCCGCCGACGAGCGTCACGCCGGCGGTGGCGGCAAGCTTGTTGTCGCTGTTCGCGGAGTAATCCAGGGCCACCGTGCCGTCGCGGATGACCAGCGTGTCCAGGGTGTTCGCCGACCCGGACAGCGTCAGGGCGCCGGCCCCGGCCTTGATGAGCTGCTGGCCGGAGACGTTGCCCACCGTGCCCGCGATGGTCGCGTTGAAGCCGTTGGTGTCCACGACGCTGTTGGTCGTGACCGACACGGCACGGGACGCTTGCAGGGTGATGCTGTCGGCGTCGAACCGGAAGCCGCCGCGGCTGGTGTTGTTCGTGTTCAGGTTGATGGCGTTGGCGGTGTTGCCGAGCGCCCCGTCGCTGGTCACCGCCAGGACGTCGTGGCCCACGGTCACGGTCCCGGCGAAGCTGTTCGTGGCGTTGGTCAGGACGAAATAGTTGAGCGGGCTGTTGGCCGACGCGGACGTGTCGGTGAACGAGACCTTTTGCCCGGCCGAGCCGCCGGAAATCTGGCCCGACAGCGTGATGATCTGCCCGCCGGAGCCGAACTGGGTAGCGAACCCCGAGCCGACGGCCGACGGCGACAGGAGGAAGTTGTTGGCCACCGTCCGCGGGCCGCCGGGTAGGCTAAAGGTGACGTTGGCGCTGTTCGAGGACGGGGCGCTCTTGTCGTCGGCATTGTTGAACGTCACCGTCCCCGTGCCGAACGCGGCGGGGCTGGTTGCGGTGAAAGTGCCGTTGCCGGTCGCAACCACCGGCCCGGTCAGGGTGTTGTTCACGCCGCCCAGCGACAGGTTGCCGGCGCCGACCAGGGTCAGGCCGGAACCCGGATTCACCTCGCGGATGTCACTGTTAATCGTGATGCCGGCGCCGGCGTTGGGAACGTAAACGTTGTTCGTCGTGCTGCCGAGCAGCAGGTCCATCCGTGACACGCCGGCGGTCACCGGGAAGGCGGCGATCTGGATGGTGCTGCTGGTGTTCGTGTTGCTGACCAGTACGTTGGTGGGGCCCGACGGGCCGCCCACCTGGGTCGCCCCGCTGGTGTTGAGCCGGAGCGTCGTGGCGGGGAAGAAGGTGGTCGAGACGTTGGAGAGGATCATCGACTGGGTGGTGCCGGCCAGGCCGATCGCGCCGAGGGTCAGCGAGCCGCCGGCGGCCCCCATGTCGATGCCGATGTTGCCGCTCGGAACGGCGATCAGCGGGAACACGGCGACGTCGCCGGCCGTGCCGTTGGCCGGGTTCGCCGCGGCCGTCACCCCCGGCCAGGCGCCGACCGGGCCGCCGGTCCAGTTGGTCGTCGTCAACCACGTCGTGGCCGTGCCGCCGGCCCCGGAGCCGGTCCAGTTGGACGTCGTCTGGGCCGCGGCCGGGCCGGCCGCTGTTGCGAGCATCAGTCCGATCACACCCGCGATCATTCGACGGTGTTGACTCATCAGCCGCATTTCTCCGTGAAAGGCCCCGCCGGAGCCGGTCCGGCGGGGCGGTCCTGAAGCAAGGTGTCGGTCCGGTCCCGACCGCCCGTCATTTCGTTCGCTTCCGCCGCCACCAGCCGACGGCGGCCGCGGTCCCGCACGCCAGCAACACCGCCGCCGGCTCGGGCACCGGGGCGATCGGACCGATCACGATGCTGCCGGCCTGCCCGGGGAACGTGCCGTAGTAGATGCCGTACTGCGTGCCCGTGGTCGGGTTCAGGAAGACGGGGAGCTGGTCGGCGGCGTAGTTGCTGAAGAAGTTGGCGACCGATGCCCCCAACAAGTCCTGGATGACGGTGAACGACCCGTCGGTCGCGCCGGCGTATGGCGTCAGGTTCAGCGTGACCGGGTTGCCGGTGCCGAGGTCCAGGTTGCCGGCCGCGGTGACGTTGAGCTGGCCGTAACTGCTCAGCGAGTTCAGGTTGATGCTGAGTGTACCGCCGGCGAACACCGGTTGGGCGGCCGTGGTGAGCGTGCCGACGTTGGTGGCGTCGCCGGGGGCGAGTGTGCCGCCGGCGCTCAGCGCGATCGCGCCGGAAACCGTGCCAGTACCGCGGAGCGAGCCGCCGCTGTTGATCGTGACGCCGCCCGTTCCCGTCCCGGACCCGGACAGGTTGTTGATCGCTAGCGTGCCGCCGCTGACGACGGTGCCGCCGCTGTAGGTGTTGCTGCCGGTGAACGTCTGCGTGCCGTTGCCGGCCTTGATCAATTGCAGCATCCCGGCGGTGTTCGTGATGACGCCGCCGAACGTGCCGCTGCCGTCGCCGGCGCCGACGGTCAGGCGAAAGGTGGTCGTTCCGGACGTCTGGGTGATGGCACCGTCGCCCGGGAGCGTGCTCACCAGGGCGTTCACGGACTCGTAGCCCAACTGCGTGCCCGGAGAAAGCTGGAGCCGTGACCCGGTGTTGAAGACGACGTTGGCGGTGTTCGGGATGTTCTTGTCCACGGAGAGCGACGAGTTGCCGAGCATCAGCGTGGCGCCGGCGTTCAGCACGACGTTGCCCGTGAAGTCGTTGCCGACGTTGGCCCCGCTCCCGCGGTCGAACCCGACGACGCCCGTGCCGCCGCCGGCCACGCCGACGATGACGTCGCCCGTCCCGGTGATGAGGTTTCCGAACCCGGTGCGGCCCGAGGCGCCGGCTTGCAAGGTGATCGACCGGCCGAGGACGATTTCGCCGGTGAACGTCGTCGCCGCGGTGACGTTGGCGGAGACGCCGTAGGTCACGGTCCCCGTTCCCTGCGCGGAGACGGTCACGGCGGTCGGATAGGTCACGCCGTTGGCGGTGCCGAGGGCGGCCACGTTGTTCGCGCCCGTGTTGGCGTCGCCGAGGATTAACCGGCCGGTCAGTGCGGTCGAGTTACCGAAACCGGCCGCGACGTTCGTTTGCAGCGTGCCGTTGGAAACGACCGTGTTGCCGAAATAGGTGTTGGCGCCGGTCAGGGTCAGGGTGCCCGGACCGGTCTTGATCAGGTTCGCCGACTTGTTGCCGCTGATGACGCCGGCGATGGTCAGGTTGGCAGCCGCGTTGGTAACTTCGACAGTCGCCGCTGGCCCGGTCAGAGTGACCTGCCGGTTCGCCACCAGCGTCTGGGCGCCGCCGCCGGCGTACTGGAGCTTGCCGCCGAGCACGACGTTGGTGCCCGCCGACGTCGGGTCCGTGCCGAGGTTCGTGCCGGTCGTGACGCTGCCGACGCTGAGCGTGCCCTGGTTGATCGCCGTCACGCCGGAGTAGGTGTTGGCCCCGCTCAGCACGAGCGTCCCCGGGCCGGTCTTGGTCAAACCGATCGCGCCAGTGATGGCGGAGCCGACGGTCAAGGCGCCGGTCCCGTACTGATGAACGATCAACTCGTTGGCCGCGGTCAGTGTGCCGCCGGTGATCGCCTGGTCGGCGGTCACGGCCGGCGTCACGAGGATGCCGCCGGCGGCGCCGGCGTTGATCGTCAGCGTCGCGGCCGGGTCGATGGTAATCGTGCCGGCGGCGGCAGCGTTGAACCGCAGCGACGAGACGCCCACGCTCGCCGCGACCGTGCCAATGTAGGCGGCGGTGTTGGTCACGTGGTCGCCGGCGTTCAAGGTCGAGGCGTCGTTGTGCGGCGTGTAGCCCGTGAAGGCGGTGACGGTCCCGCCGGGCGCGGTCGCCCAGTCGGTCCCGCCGACCGTGGCCGCGCCGTCCAGCAGCAACCCCGCCGCCCCATTGGGCGTCGTGGTGGTCATCGCACCGACGGCCGGGAGTGTGAAGTCCACGGTCCCGCCGGCGGTGCGGGCGATCGCGTTCAGATTCAGCGTCGCCCCGGTGCCATCCGCGCCAACCGCAACGACGGCCGCACCGCCGCCGCGGCTGACGGTGACCCCGCTCAGCGACTGGCTGCTGCCGGCCGTGTTCGCGGTCATCCGGACCGACCCGCCCGCGAGGGTCACCGTGGCCGTGGGGGCGAGTTTGTCGTCGTTGTTGGTCGTGAAGTCGAGGGCGAGGGTGCCGGCCCGGACCGCCGCGGCGTCGAGCGTGTTGGCCGACCCGGACAGTGTGAGCGTGCCCGCTCCGTCCTTGATGAACTGCTGGCCGGAGACGTTGCTGACCTGGCCGGCGATGGTGGCGTTGAAGCCGTTGGTGTCCACGACCGTAGTCGTCGTCACCGTCACCGCCCGGGTGGCTTGCAAGGTGACGTTGTTCGCGTCGAACCGGAATCCGCCGCGGGTAGCGTCGTTGGTTGCTAGGCTCAATCCGTTGCCGGCATTGCCCAGGGCCGCGTCGCTCGTGATCGCCAGCCCGCCCAGGCCGACCCGCACGTTCGCCGTGAAGCCGTTGGCGGGGTTGGCCAGGACGATGAAGTTGTTGGTGTCGGCCGCCGTGGGGCTGGTGAACGCCAGGGTCAGGCCCGCCGCGCCGCCGGAGATCGTGCCGGCGAGCGTGACTTGCTGGCCGTTGTTCCCCGAGATCGCGAAGCCGCCGTTGCCGGCCGACGACAGCACGAAGTTGTTCCCGAAGGTCCGCAGCAGATTCCCGACCGACGTGAAGGTTACGTTGAAGTTGCTCGTGCCCTTGTCGTCGGTGTTGTTGAATGTCACCGTGTTGTTGGTCCCCAGCCCGCCGGCGTTGTTGACCGTGAAGCGGCCGTTGCCGGCGGTGATGAGGTTCCCCGTGAAGTTGTTGCCCGTCCCGGCGAGCGTGAGGTTCCCGGCCCCCTGAAGAGTGAACCCGCTGCCGGGGGCGACCTCAACCAGGTCGCTGCCGACGGTGATGCCGGCGGCCGCGTTCGGGATGTTGACGACGTTGGCCGTGCTGCCGAGCAGGACGTTCATGCGCGGCGTGTTGGTCGTCT
>DASXAN010001340.1:0-2735 GCA_036406755.1 Gemmataceae bacterium | reverse complement strand
TCCGCCGCAGCCGGTCGAAGTCGTACAGCCGCGGGGCGGTGCCGGCGGCGCAATCCTGCAGGAACTGGACGACGCCCCGGAGTCGCTTGCGCAGGTTCGGGCTGCCGGCCGCGTCGATCGGCGGCACCCCGGCCAGCCCGCGGTAGGGGCGCTGGATCCAGGTCTCCTCGAAGAACTGCTGGGCGTGGTCCCGCATTTTCGCCTCGGCGTCCAGCTCCGTCGTCGGGGCGGTCGGGAAGAGCAACGCCTCCGCGACCACGTCCCCGAAGTTGACCGGGCCGATCGACCGCTGCGGTTCGCCGGCCGCCGGCCCGAGCCGCTGCCGGACCTCGCCGAGCACCTTGTCGAGCGACTCGGCCTTGGGGTGCCAGAGCTGCACGACGTTGCCGACGATCATGAGGTAGGCCGCCAGCCGGGCAGGCGGCGACGCGGCCCCGCTCAGCACAAGCGAAGGAACCTCGTCCAGCACCAGGGCGGACAGCATCCCCTGCTCCGGGTCGCTCCTCATGCCGATCAGCCGCCGGCCTTGCTCCCACTGCTGGAGCAGGCTGACCATCGGCCGCGGGTCGGACAGCATCATCACGGCCCGGTGTTCGATGAAGTCGGCCTCCTGTTCCATCCCGTGGCCGCACCGCAGGACTTCCGCCAGCGCCCAGGCCGCACCGGCCTTCGCCTCGTCGGGCTCTCGTTCGACGTAGCGGCCGAGTGATTCGACGGCGGCGGGGTTTTCGCCGAGCCAGGCCTGCACCAGCCCGAGGTCATACCAGCCGGCCGCGTCGTCGGCGTGTCGTTCGGTCCATTGCTGGAAGGCCCGGCGGGCGTCGCCGAGCCGGCCGGAGGACGCCTCGCCGAGTGCCTTCGACCACTCGCCGGCCGGGCCGGCCGGCGCGACGAACGCATAGTCCTTCCGCGCCGCCTCGGGCAGCCGTGAAGTCGGGCCGAACAGAGACTCGAACGCCTGGCGGAGGTCGGCGTTGCCCGGCGTCAGATGGAGGGATCGCTTCAGCGCGGCGCGCGCGGCCACTGGGCGATTCAGCCGTAGCTCGATGTCGGCGATCAACTCGTGGATGTAGGCCAGCGGCTCGTTCGCGTCGGGGGCGTACGCCTCGGCCGCCCGGCGGAACAGCATCAGGGCGCCGATCAGCTCGCCCTCCTGTTGTCGGAACATGCCGCGGAGCATGTGGCCGAAGGCATAGTTCGGATTCAGCGCGAACGCCTTCTCCAGCGACTGCTCGGCCTCCTCGAGGCGGCCGTTGAGGGACAGCAGCTGGGCCTGCCGGCCCCAGGCCTCGGGGTTGTCCGGGTGCTTGCCGACGACCTCCGCCATCGTCCGCAGCGCGGCCTCGTGCTGGCCGCTGTTGTGTTGCGCGAATGCGGTGTCAATTTCGGCGTGAATGTCCTGGCAGCACCACTTGAATTTCTTGCCGCTGCCGCACGGGCACGACGCGTACGGGTCGATGGCCATTGGCGTGGTTCTTTCGCGGGAAGGGCCGGAAATCGGGGCGGTCACAGGTCAGGATACGGACTTCGGCCGGGCGGGAAACCGCCGGCGGCTGTTTGACACGGCCGGAATGCGACTTAAGCTTCCCGCAGAGCGAGCGAGCCGGTTGCAGTTCCCGTCCCCCTGCGCGCAGCGGGGCGAGTCCCCTCTGCAACGAGCCGATTCGCCGCGCTGGTGGTAGTCGCACGGCCCGTCCCGGGTCGGCGCCGCCGGTCCCCGACTCGTAGAGGATGTCCCGCCATGGTGACCGCCGAACTCGGCGCGTGCGAATGGTTCGTGTACGAGCTCCGCCGCAGCAACCTGATCGACCGCGGCCAACTCGATCAGCTCGTCGGCGAATTCCTCAAGCGCCACCCGCGGGCCGACCCGCAGGCGCTGGCCCAACACCTCATCACCCAGGGCGCGCTGACCCCGTTCCAGGCCGAGCGGGTGTTGACGAACAAGGCTCAGGGGTTAGTCCTCGGGCCGTACGTGCTGACCGACGCCCTGGGCGCCGGCAGCATGGGCACGGTGTACCGGGCCGTGTCGAAGACCGACGGCAAGGTGTACGCCGTCAAGGTCCTGCCGCGGCGGAGCATGTGGAACGTCCGCCTGGCCCGCCGCCAGGTGCGGGCGTTCGGCCAGTTCAACCACGCCGCCGTCGTCCCCTTCGTGGACGTGGGCACGTCCGGCGGGATGCACTACCTGGTCTGGCCGCTCGTGTCCGGCGAGACGCTGGATGCCGTCGTACAGCGGCTGGGCAAGCTGACCCCCGAGCAGACCGCGCAGGTCGGCGTTCAGGTGGCCAACGGGCTGCTCGCCTGCCACGGCCAGAACCTGTTCCACGGCCTGCTGAAGCCGTCGAACATCATGGTCGACGACAGCCTACAGGTCGCCATCCTCGACTTCGGCATCGGCTCGCTACTGGCGGAGAACGAGGGCGAGTCGCTGGTGGACACGATGTCCACGGCCAACACGCTCACGAGCGGGCTGGACTGCGCCAGCCCCGAGAGCATCATGGAGCCGACCAACCGCACGACGGCCGGCGACCAGTACAGCTTCGGTTGCACGCTCTATTACTGTCTCACCGGCCGCTATCCGTTCCCGGAGGGCAGTGCCGTCGAGAAGATGATGGCGCACCAGTTCAAGGAGCCGGCGCCGATCCGCGACCTGAACCCGGACGTGCCGGCGGAGCTGGTGACCGTGGTCGAGCGGCTGATGCAAAAGACCCCGGACAAGCGGTTCGGCGGCACGG
>DASXAN010001339.1:0-18708 GCA_036406755.1 Gemmataceae bacterium | reverse complement strand
ACGACAGCCTGGCCTACGTCTTCGAGAAGAAGGCGACCAAGGTCCTCATGATCGAGTGCGGCAGTCCCGGTGCGAAGGACGACTGGTACTGTGCCGTCCCGAAGACCCCCGAGGGCGGGTCGGTCACGTCGCTGTCCGTTTCCCCGGCCGGCCCCACGATCGGCATCACCTGGGCGAGCCTGCGGTCGCCGGCGGAGGTCTACGTCAGCCGCGCCAAGCCGAACGCCCCGCCGCAAGAGCGGTACGGCGAGCCGTTCGTGAATCTCAGCCGGGCCAACGCCGACCTGCTCGCCAGCCTCGATCGGCCGCGGCCGGAGAGCGTCGAGGTGCCGATCGAAGGCGGCCAGATGCAGATGTGGCTCATCAAGCCGCCCGGGTTCGACGCGAACAAGAAGTGGCCGGTCGCCTACCTCGTCCACGGCGGCCCGCAGGGGGCCTGGGAGGACGGCTGGTCGTACCGCTGGTGCCCCGAGCTGTGGGCCGCCCAGGGGTACGTCGTCGCCCTGCCGAACCCGCGGGGCTCGACCGGGTTCGGCCAGAAGTTCGTCGAGGAGATCAGCGGCGACTGGGGCGGCAAATGCTACCGCGACCTGATGGCCGGGGCCGACTACGTCGAGAAACGGCCCTACGTGGACAAGGACCGGATGGTCGCAGCCGGGGCGTCGTTCGGCGGGTACATGATGAACTGGTTCGCCGTCAACACCGGCCGGTTCAAGGCGCTGGTCTCGCACGACGGCGTCTACGACTTCGACAGCATGTACGGCACGACCGACGAGGTGTGGTTCGACGAGTACGAGCACGGCGGCCCGCCGTGGGGCAAGAATCGGGAGAGCTACGAGAAGTTCTCACCGAACCGGCTGGCGGCCAACCTGGGCAAGTTCAAGACGCCGATGCTGGTGATCCAGAACGACCGCGACTTCCGCTGCCCGCTCGGCCAGGGGCTGGAGCTGTTCACGGCACTGCAACGACAGGGGGTGCCATCGCGGTTCATCAACTTCCCGGACGAGGGCCACTGGGTCCTGAAGCCGGCCAACAGCAAGCGGTGGCATCAGGAGGTCTTTCACTGGATCACGAAGTACTGCCCGCCGGGCGGGCGGTGAGGTTGCGCGCCTCGCTCGGTTCGTGCGCAACTTCTTGGCCGATAGCCCTTTCCAACTCGGCCCCCACATCGCGGCCCGGGCTTCGGCACGAAAGGTGTAGAATAGACCGCGGCGGCCCGTCGGTCCGGCCGCCGCGGATCTCGTCGCCCGGACCCGAGGTACTCGCGCTCGTGGTCATCGCCGTCGAAGTCGTTGCCGATCCCCACTGGTACTGGGACGCGCTGGAGCTCTTGAGCGTGCCGGCCCTGGTCGCGCTCAACGGCTTCTTCGTCGCCGCCGAGTTCTCCCTCGTCTCCCTCCGCCGGACGAAGATCGAGGAAATGGTCCAGCGGGGCGTCAGCGGGGCGAAGGCCGTGGACGCGGCGACGACCAAGCTCGACCGGACGATCGCCGCGACGCAACTCGGCATCACCCTGGCCAGCATCGTCCTCGGGTGGGTGGCCGAGCCGCCGCTCGCACGGCTCATCGAGCCGGCGTTCGCCGTCATCCCGTCCGGGTGGCACGGGCCGGCGGTCCACTCGGTGGCGATGGGGTTGGCGCTGCTGCTGGTCACGTTCATGCACGTCGTCTTTGGCGAGTACATCCCGAAGTCGCTGGCCATCCAGGCGGCGGAGGGGACGGCCCTGTGGGTGGCCAAGCCGCTCAACGTGTTCGCCCGGCTGACGGCCCCGCTGACGTTGCTGATGAAGGGAACGGGCAACGCCGTCCTGCGGCTGCTCGGCCTGGCCCCGGCCAGCGGCGAGGAATCGGTCCACTCGATCGAGGAGTTGCGGCTCCTGATCGAGGACACGGAAGAGGCGGGCCTTCTGGACGAGGACCAGGCCGAGTTCGTCCAGAACGTGTTCATGCTGTCGAACAAGAGGGTCCGCGACTGCATGGTGCCGCGGGAGAAGATCGCCGCCCTGGACGTGAACACGCCGCCGGACAAGGTTCTCGAAGCCGTCCGCCAGGGGGCCCACACGCGGATGCCGGTCTTCGACGGGACGCTCGACAAGGTCGTCGGCATCGTCAACACGAAGGACCTGTTCTACCTGTTCTCGCTCCGCGGCATCGTGCTGCTGGAAGATGCGATCTACCCGGCCACGTTCCTGCCGCCGGACGAGGACGTGGCCAGCGCCCTGCGGCTGCTCCGCCGGTCCCGCCGGCCGATGGCCCTGGTCCGGGACGACGACGAGAAGATCGTCGGCATGATCACGCTGGAGGACGTGCTGGAGGAGATCGTCGGCGACATCGAGGACGAGCACGACCGGCCGGTGCGGAAGGTCCGCGTCCGCCGCCGCCTGGGGCTGCTGCGGCGCGCGGCCGGCGGCGGCAACGGCGTCAGTCGGCCTTCGCCGGCGGCGCCGCGGGCGGCTCAGCCGGCAGCCGCGCCGCCAGTGCCGTCGCCGCCGCCACCAGCGCAAGCACCGCAAGGTTGACAAGGACGCTCATCAAGTGCCAGCGGCCGAACGCCGCGTCTGCCGGTCCCGACACGGCCGGGTCATCCGAATAGCGCTTGACTCGCAAATCCTCAATCACGCCGGCCAGCGGCCAGCTGCCGAGCACGATCATGAGTGCAAGGGCGATGAGCCAAAACCGCAAGCGATGGACCCGGTCGGGGTGCGATCGCGTCCAGCCCCAGGCGGTAACGAGTGCCACCACCCCACAGGCCCCTTGGATGGCAAAGTACTGCGGGAACATCGGCCCGATCGCGACGCCGAACAGGGGAGTCGTCTGCTTGCTCGTCAGTGGCTCGCGGAGCGAGAGCCAGTCCGGCTGTTGGCCGGTCCACGCCTCGAACGTGTGGAACAGTGTCGGCCCGACGACGAACGTGAAGAACACTGCGGCCCCGAACCACAGGCCCAGGGCCAGGACGTGGAGGACGCGGGTGGCCATGCGGAGCCTCGGGGAGTCGGCGACGCGGTTCTCGTTACCGCGGCTCAGGCGGGCAAGATTGGACCGGTGGCGGACGGCCACCAGGACGGCGGCGAGTAGGCTGAACGCGGTCAGTATACGCTCGGACTCGGCGAACGGCTCCGGCGTCGCTAACAGCCGAACGACGGCGAGGGCCACGGCTGCCAGGACCGAAGCGAGCGAGACGTACCGCGTCGCCACCAGGACGGAAACCCAGACCAGGACGGCGACCGCGGTCGGCCCCGGCAGCAGCACGGCGACGACGCCGGTTCCTGTGGCGACCCCTTTGCCGCCCCGGAAGCGGAGGTAGACGGGGAACATGTGGCCGACGAAGGCCACCAGCCCGGCCGCGACGGCGGCCCATGGCATGTCGGGCAGGAGGTAACGTACGACCGCGGTCGGCACCGCGCCTTTGAGGAAGTCGAGGATGAACACGAGCAGGCCGAACTTCCGCCCGAGGACGCGGCCGACGTTGGTCGCCCCGATGTTCCCGCTGCCGGCGCGGAAGATGTCCACGCCGCGGAGTCGGGCGACGATGTACCCGAACGGCACGGCGCCGACCAGGTAGGAAAGGAGGACAGCAAGGTAGGCAGCGAAGGGCATCGAGGCGGCCGGATCGTTCGGTGGTCGTGCCTGGAACCACCTAACAACCTAACGACCCAACCACCCAAAGTCACGCGGCCCGACGGCGGTCGGCCACCTCGGCGAACACGTCCAGCCACCGCCGGTAGTGGTGCTCGATCGTCCACGCCGCCGCGGCCTGCCGGGCGGCCCGGCCGCAGGCATCGCGGCGGACCGGGTCGAGAAGCTGAGCCAGGGCGTTGGCCAGGGCGGCGTGGTCGTGCGGGTCGTCGAGCACGAACCCTTCCCGCGGCGGGTGCATCAGCTCGGCCGCCCCGTTGTACCGCGACGTGACCACCGGCAGCCCGCACGCCAGGGCCTCGATGACGACGCCGGAGCACGGGTCGTAGAAGGTCGGGTGGACATGGAGGTCAGCGGCGAAGTAGACCCGTCGCACGTCCGCCGCCGGGCCGACGAACATAACCCGTGCCGCCACGCCGAGCCGGGCGGCGAGCCGCTGCCAGCCACCCGTCTTCGGACTCCCGGCGACGACGAGCCTGAGCGGCGATCCCGCCGGCAGTCGCGCGACGGCGTGCAGCAGCGGCCCCAGTCCCTTGAGGTGGTAGTTCATGGCCACGAACGCGGCAACCACCTCGCCCGGCCCCACGCCCCACCGCCGCCGTTCCTCGGCCCGGACCCGCGGCCGGTCGTGCTCGCCGAAGCGTCCCGGGTCGATGGCGTTGCGGATGACCCGCACCCGCTCCGGCGGAATGCCATAGTGGTGAGCGGCGTGGTCGCGGACCATCCGGCTGTTGACGACCAGCAGCGGCGGGTTCGGGCCGAGCAGGTGGCGGCGTTCGAGGCGGGCGAACGAGCGGTGGGCGGGGTCGAGCAGCTTGGCGATGCGCGCGGCGACTCGTCCCAAGCTGGTGTGGTGCTTGCGGACGTTGGCCGCGGCCGAGGCCGGCTGGAGTCCGCCGAGGGGGTAGTAGATGTCCGTGCCAAACGTCTTGTCGAACCCGATCGACACCTGCGGCCGGTCGCGGTCTAAGGCCACCCGGACGGCGGCGCTGAACCGCCAGGGCCGGAGCGACCGCGGGCCGCGGGGCGAGTCAAGCCGGTGCACGACGACGGCGCGTGGCAGGGCAGCCGCATCCCACCGGCAGGCGTACAGGTGGACGCCATGTCCCTCGGCCGCAAGCCGGCGGAGGAAGTCGGCGACGTACATCTCGGCCCCGCCGCGGGCGGGCAGTACGTTCTCGTGGCAGAAGGCGATCTGCATGGCCCGGGCCTCAGCGGTCGTCGTTGGGCAGGTAGGCGATGAAACTGCCGCCGTCGGGCCGCTGCCCGAACGCCAGCGGCCGCGGAGCCGGGATGCCGAGCCGCTCCAGGCGGAACAGCCGCCCGCCCTCCCGCGGCCCGGCGGCGACTTCGTGCCGGCCGCGGAGCCAATTCCAGAACCGCCGCAAGATGCCGTGCGGCGGGAAGCGCCGCAGGACAACTTGCCGGCCTCGCCAGACTCCCTCCGACTGTCGGACCTGAGTCACTGGCGTCCGGGCGGCGTCGGCCAGCCAAGCCGGCACGCGCCCGCGGCAGGTCCGCCAGAACGACCGCGTCACCACCAGACGCTCGCCATCCAGCCAGCGGAGCCATTGCGCCCGCCGGGGGAGGGGCGGCCGCCGCAGTTCCCGAACCGACCCGCGGCGGAGCAGCCGCGTAGCGTAGCGGTCGATGACCTCGACCCAGCACCGCAGCGTCGGCCGCCGACCGACGGCCGCCCGCAGGTACGAGCGGAGGCACGACAGCCGCTCGCGCGGCGAGGCCAGCTCGTCGGCGACCGTCGCGTGCAGTGCGGCCAGCTCACGGACGCGCACGGCCCACGACACCCGCCGCGTTCGCCGGGCCCGCTGCCAATCGATCAGAACCAGCGCCGGCCGCCGCGGACGGACGAGGACGTGTTTACTCGACAGGTCCGGGCAGTCGAACCCCGCGGCGTGGACGCGGGCCAGCAGGCAGCCGAGCCGACGTGCCAACCCCCGCCGTCGGGTCGGCGGCCGGTCGCCATCGCCGTGCAGGAACGCCCGCAGGTCCACCGCGCGCGGCACCGCGCGGACCAGCACGAACGCCCGCCCGTGATCGTCTTCGCCGTAGGCGAGCCACCGCGGCACCGGGACGCCGGCCCGCCGCAGGTCGCTGAGCAGTCGGGCTTCGCGCTCGGACTTCGACGCCCACCCGTATCCCGCCCACGCGGCGGCGAGCCGGTCGCGCCAGCGGACGCGGTGCTCGCGCTTCAGGAACGCCGCAAGTCGCTTCCGTCCGCGGCCGAGGAAGACGTGAACCGCGTGCCGGTCCGCATGGCCGCTCACCACCTCGCCGGGCAGGCCGAGGAAGTCGCCGGCGGTGACCAACCCCCACCGCGCGAATCGCCGGCGATACCGTGCGCGGACGATCACCCACCCGGCCGCGGTCGGTGCGGCCCGTCCGGCGGCGGCCGTCGGCGTCGGCTCAACCCGCATGGCGGCCTCCGACCGGCGGGTGGCGGGCGAGCAGTTCCTGCGCGGCAGCGAACACCTCGTCAGGCGCCAGCAGCGTCATGCAGCGGTGGTCTAGGGGGCAGACCCGTTGTTGGCACGGCCCGCAGTCCACCTGCTTCTGGAGGTGGATGGCCTTCGCGTAGTACGTCTCCGTCCAGGCGATGTGCGTCGGGCCGAACAGGGTGACGACCGGAGTGCCGAACGCGGCGGCGAAGTGGCGCGGGCCGCTGTCGGTGGTGATGAGCAGGTCGGCCCGGCGGACGCAGGCCATCGTCAGTCCGAGCGACAGCGGCACGTCGGCCAGCGAATGGACGCCCGGCACGCCCGCGCCGGCGACGATCTGGCGGGCCATGTCCCGCTCGCCCGGCCCGCACAGGACCAGCACGCCGCAGCCGCGCGCCCGGACGAGCCGGCGGGCCAGCTCGGCGAACGAAGGCACCGACCAGTGCTTCGACGACCCGAACGCCGCACCGGGGTTCAGGCAAACGACCTCGCGGTGCTGGTCCAGCCCGGTCCGCCGCCAGACCTGGTGTGCGGCCGCCTCCTGCCGCGGCGTCGTCGCCAGCCGCACGTGCCGGTCGGGGGTCGCCCCGGCCCGCTCGGCGAGCCGGTTGTACGCGTCGATGATCGGGCTGGGCGTCAGCACGCCGGCGGCGTCGCGGATCGGGGCAAGTGCGTCCGTCAATGTCCAACCGCGGCCGCGGCGGGCGTAGCCGATCCGCCTCCGGCACCGGCCCAGCCACGCAGCCAGGGCCGACCGGAACGTGTTCGTGAACAGGACGGCCAGATCAATCTCCTCGGCGAGCAACCGGCGGGCGACGGCCAGTGTTCCCCGCCGTGGGCCGCCGCACTTGTCGGCGTAGATCAGGCCGTCGAACCAGGGCGAGCCGTCGAGCAGGCCGGCGACGTACGGCTTGAGCACGGCGAGGAAACGGGCGCCGGGGTAGCGCTGGCGGAGCGCGTGGATGGCCGGCGTGGCCATGGCCACGTCGCCGACCCAGTTCGGCAGGAAGATCGCGACGTGCATCCGTGCGCTCCGGTCCGTTAGGCGGCTCGCATCCGCTGCAGCAGGGCCGTCGTCGAAACCCCGTCCCTCAGGGCCGCCAGATGCACCCGCCCGCCATACGACTCGACGAACTCCGCCCCGACCACGTCCGCCTTGCGGTAGTCGGCCCCCTTGACCAGGACGTCGGGATGGATGGCGCGGATCAGTTCGATCGGCGTCGGCTCGTCGAACACGATCACGAAATCGACCGCCTGCAGGCCCGCCAGCACAGACGCCCGGGCATCTTGGGCGTTCACCGGCCGGGCCGGTCCCTTGAGTGCCCCTACGCCCGCGTCCGAGTTCAGGCCGACCACCAGGAGATCCGCCTGCGAGCGGGCTTCGTGAAGGTACTGGACGTGGCCAGCGTGCAGGACGTCGAAGCAGCCGTTGGTGAACGCGACCCGCTGCCCGGCCCGGCGGCGGCGGTCCAATTCGCAGAGCAATTCGGGCAGCGGCAGCACCTTCCCGGCCGGGGCGCCGATGCCGGCCGCGTCCGTGTGCAGCAGGTCGCGGAGGATTTCGTCCCGCGTCACCGTGGCGACGCCGACCTTCTCGACTTCCAGCCCGCCGGCGACGTTGGCCAGCCGGATCGCGGCGTCGTACCCGGCCCCACTCGCCAGGGCCAAGCCGAGGACACTCAGGACCATGTCCCCTGCCCCAGTGATGTCGTACACCTGCCGCGGCCGGGTCGGGAACACGCCCCGCGACCCGTCCCGGCCCGCCAGGGCCATGCCGTCCTTGTCCAGCGTGACGATAGCCGCTTCCAGGTCGAGCGTCTGTTGGAGTTGGGCCGCCGCGGCCAGGGCGGCGTCGGCCGACGGGATGTCGCGGCCGGTCGCCAGGGAGGCTTCCAGCCGGTTCGGGGTGATGGCCGAGCAGCCACGGTACTTGCCGTAGTCGCCGCCGCGGGTCGGGTCGGCCAGCGTCCGCCGGCCGCACTCCCGCGCCCCAGCGGTCACGGCCGTGAGCAGGGCCGGAGTGCAAACGCCCTTGTCGTAATCACTGATCAGGAGGACGTCGACCCGACGCAACTCGGACGCAATCCGCTGCGCCAGTTCCTGTTCGATGAAGGAACCCACCGGGTCGCGGCGCTCGTAATCGACCCGGAGGATCTGCTGGGGGTGTTTCTGTTGCGCACGGCCGATGTACCGCTCCTTGACCGTCGTCGGACGGCCGGCATCGGTCAGCACGCCGTCCTGCTCAACGCCCAACTCGGCCAGCATCTGGCGGACGCGACCGCCGTCGGCATCGGCCCCGACCACGCCGGCGAGCGACACCCTAGCCCCGAGGGCCCGGAGCATTGTGGCGACGCTCGACGCGCCCCCGAGCCGTTCTTCCCGGTGGTCGGCGTGCAACAGGATGACCGGGGCTTCCTGACTGATGCGCGCGGCGTTGCCCCAGACGTAGCGGTCGAGCATGAGGTCGCCGACGACCAGCACCCGGGGCTCGCCGAGCCGGTGGACCAGGTCAATCAGGTCGGTGGACATGGACGACATCTCTTATGCCGCGGTCTTCAACAGTTCCGTCTGCAGTTGACCCAGCCCGCACGCGACCGCGGCGTGCAACAATGGCAGCAGCAGCTCGTGGTGCCCAACCAGCTCCAGGCCCTCGCTGGCAGGCCGCGTCAGCACGTTCATCAGCGTCCGGTACTTCGACTCCTTGTCGAGGTTGACCGTCACCAGCCCGTCCAGGTCGCGGCCGAAGTTGCGGACGACACTCACCGCCTTCAGGAACACTTCCGGCAGAACGACCGCACTGCCCAGGTTCAGCCAGACGCCGTGGGCCAACGTCCCGACCACGCTGCACAGCCTGCGGAAGTCGATCATCGACGCCTCGCCTATGGCCGCGCCCGAGACGTGCGGGTGCATGTGAACGATGTCGGTGCCGAGGGCGACGTGGATCGTGCAGGGAATCTCGGCCCGGTACGCCGCCCGGACGAGGCTGACTTCGGCGTGCGGACAGCCAACTTCGTCGATGTATCGGCCCAGCGCGGCGCCGAGCCCCATGTCGTTGACCGCGCCCTGTTGCGACGCGATGGCGAAGGCGTCGGCCGTTTCGCGGGCCATGCCGAACTGCCCGGCCGGAAGCTGTTTGCCCACGTCCTCACTAGTCTTGCCGGCGAACGCGAGTTCGAAGTCGTGAATGGCGGCCGAGCCGTTCATCGCCACGGCCGTGACCACGCCGCGCTCGATCCAATCGATCAGGAACGGGCCGCAGCCGGTCTTGATGACGTGTCCGCCCAGAGCGGCGACGACGGTCCGGCCGTCGCGCCTGGCCCGCAGCAGGTGGTCGCGGACCTTGCGGAGCGTGTCGGCAGCGAGTTGCCGCGGCAGGGCGTCGAGCCAGTCGGCGACGCCGGCCCCGGCCGGCAGTGGCCGGCCAAGGTCCTCGACGAACACCTTGCTCGGCCGGGAGCGGAGGTCGTAGGTCCGCAGTCCTTGCAGGTCGAACGGCTTCATGCCTCTCCTCTCGTGGTGTGAATCGAGTCAGCCGCCGGGAGCGGCGACGGCCGCAAGCCGGCGGTGGAACGCGTCCGCGTCCGGGCCGGCCCGCACGTGCAGACCAACCCGCAAGGCTAGAAGATCGCGCTCGCCGAGGCAGTCGATCCGCAGCTTCACCAGATCCTTCTGCGTCGTCACCAGGGCGGCGTCGGCCGGTTGCTGTCGTGCCCAGACCCGAAGGTCGTCGACGTCCGCGCGGGTGTAGGCGTGGTGATCGGGGAACATGCGAAAGGCGACCGTCTCGTCGCCGACCTCGCCCAAGGTTCGCCGGAATGCGTCCGGATTGCCGATGCCGCAGAATGCCGCAACCGGCCGGCCGCGGAGCGCGTCCACCGGTCGATCCGGACGACCGTGCTGGAGCCACGCGACCGGCGCGTGCGTCGCCGCGACAACGGGCCGGTCGGGTGCGAGGCGTCGGACGCGGTCGATGAGATCGTTCACGGCGGCTTCGGACACCTGGTCACAGCGAGTGAGAAGCACGGCATCGGCCCGGCGGAGCGACGACGGCGGCTCGCGGAGCAGGCCGCGGGGGAACAGCCGGCCGTGACCGAACGGGTCGGTCGCGTCGAGCAGGACGACGTCCAGGTCGCGGGCCAGGCGGCGGTGCTGGAAGCCGTCGTCCAGGATCACCAGCTCGGCCTCCAACTCCCCGACGGCCACCGCGGCGAGGGCGACGCGGTCGGTCCCTTGCAGGTGCGGCACGTCCGGCAGGTTCTCTTCGAGCACCAGCGCCTCGTCGTTGCGCCCACCCTCGCCGCCGTAGCCGCGGCTCAGAATGACAACGCGCACGTCCCGCTCACGATAGAAGCGGGCCAAGTACTCGACGCACGGCGTCTTGCCGGTGCCGCCGAGGGTCAGGTTGCCGACGCTGACGACCGGCACGCCGGCCCGGTGCGCTCGTCTCCAACCGGCATCGAACAGTCGGTTCTTGAGCCGCATGCCGACGCCATAGGGCAGGCTCAACGCCGACAACGCCAGCCGTGCCAGCGCCGCCCCGGCACCCCGCCGGCGGCCGCTGACGAGGTCGTGGAACTTCGCGGCGGCGGACACGGCAGAGAACACGGCGGTGGGTGCGGAGTCGTGGGCGGGACGTGTTGTACACCGGTTCGGTCCGCGGGGTCAACGGAGGTTTCGGCGGCCGGCAGGTGGGCAAGGTGGACAACCGACCGCTTCGGCTGGACAAGATCGAGCCGAGCCGCTAGAAGCCCATCGCCACCGGCGCCCACAAGCCCCCCCCGACGCTGGTCGTTGCCATGCCCTCATTCCCCCTGCGAACGTTCGCCACTGTCATGTTGACCGCCGGCGCCATTCCATCCGCCGGCGCGCTGACTCCCGTCCTTTTCCAAGGGGACTGTGCCCTACCGGCACTCGAGACGAGCGCGACCAAGCCCATCGACGCCGCGGCCAACTGCCCGTTCCTCAGCAGGATGTGCCGCCGCGCCGGCCGCGATTCCTGTCTGCTCTACATCGCCCCGGATGCCTCCTATTACTCGCCCCCGGAGCGGGCCGGGTCGCTCATCGAAGAGGCCGCGGCTCGGCTGCAGATCCCCGTCGGACCGGTCGATCTGGATCACCCGATCCTTGATAACGAGACGGTGATGTTGGGCCTGCCGGCAGCGCGATTCAGCCACGTCTGGGCGGACGGCGCGCCGCTGCTCGTGTTCGACTGGTCCGGCAAATCGGGCGATCCGTGGGCGGCCCCGAGCCTAAAGCACGACGGCCTGAAACGGGTTGCCGGCAGCAACACAGCGACCGAATGGGTGGACCTGTCGTCCAAGGTGAAGCTCCGGGAGCGCGACACGCAGCTCGACCCCGGCGTGCGCAATTCATGGGAAACGGACGAGACGGTTAAGGTGCCCGTGGCTGGGTCGCTGTTCGTGTTCAGCCAGGTCGGGGCGTCCGTTCCGGCGATCGAGCAGCGGCAGTCCAAGTGGGTCGGCAAGACCGGGGTCGGCGTGAAGCTCAAGCCGTGGCTGTTACAGGAACTGCAGGTCCGCGGCGGGCCGGCGGTCTACTACGACGACACCGAAAAACTGTCGCCCGGCCAGTCGCCGGAACGGTCCGAGCTGTTCCTGGAAGCGGTGACGAAACTGCCGCTGCCGGTGGTCGGGCCGCTCAACGTCGAGTACACCGGGGAGGCCGTGCCGGCCGCGACGCCAGCGGACAAGAACCAAGTCAACCAGGACGTCAAGCTGGCCCTGCCGTTCAGCAATTCGGGCCAGTTCCACGTCGGCGCGAAGTACCGATGGGAGGCGGCGTCGGCGACGCCGTGGATGGACCGGATGCAGCTCTACGTGGGCGTGCAGAGCAAGTGGTAGGGCTCGATGCCCACCCGGTGCCGCGGGTGGGCTTTGAGCTTATTCCACTTCGAACGCTGACCGCAACCCGGCGAGCGCGGCCGACCCGTGCCGCCGGTCCACGACCACGCTGATGCACACCTCGCTCGTGTTGATCATGGCGATGTTGATGTCCCGGGCGGCCAGCGCCCCGAACATCTTCCGGGCCACGCCGGTGTGCGTCCGCATGCCGACGCCGTAGACGAACAGCACCGCGATGTCGCCGTCGGCCGTCACCCGCGCCGCCGGGTCGATCCCCTTGACCGCGTCGCGCGCCAGTCCGGCCGCCCGGTCCAGGTCCACCCGCGGCACGCTGAACGACAGCTCCGCCCGGCCGGCATCGGTCAGGTTCTGCACGATCATGTCCACGACGATCCCGCCGCAGGCCACCGCCTCGAACACCTTCGAGCAGTTGCCCGCCCGGTCGGGCAGTTCGGCGACGGTGATCCGTCCGTGGTCGGCGTTCAGCTCCACGCCGGAGACGATGATGTCCTCCATCGCCGACAGCCGGCTGATGCGGGCGGCCAGCTCCTTCGCGTCGGCCTGGTCGCCGGCGGCCCGGGCCTGCAGCGGCGACCCGTTGCCGTTCGGGGCCGCCTTCCCCGCGCCCGGCCGCGGCTCGCGCAGGCGGAACGCCTTGTGGATCGCCCGGAGCGCCCGGATGCCGTCCGTGCGGTTGACGAGCACGGAGATTTTGATGTCCCCGGTTGTGATCATCCGTAGGTTGATCCCTTCCGCGGCCAGGGCGGCGAACATCCGCTCGGCGACTCCGGTCCGCGTCCGCATCCCGGCGCCAACGACTGACACTTTGCTGACATCCTCGTCGCAGCCGACGACGGCCCCGAGTTCCGCGGCCAGCGGCTGCAGCAGCCGCAACGTGGCCTGAATCTCCGCCTTCGGCACGGTGAACCCGATCGTCGCCCGCCCGTCCATGCCGACCGACTGGGCGATCATGTCCACGACGATATTCCGCTCGGCCAGGGCGGCGAAGACGCGGTGGCTGACGCCCGGTCGGTCCGGCACGCCGGTCAGCGTCACCCGCCCCTCTTCCTTGACGATGGCGACTCCGCACACGTCGAACTCCCGCATCCAGGCCGCCTCGGGCACGATCCACGTGCCCTCCACGTCGGAAAACGACGACCGCACCATGACCGGCACGTCGAACTTCTTGGCGAACTCGATCGACCGGGAGTGCATGACGGCCGCCCCGGCGCTGGCCAGCTCCAGCATCTCGTCGTAACTGACGACGTCGATCTTGCGGGCCTCGGGGATGAGCCGCGGGTCGGTCGTGTAGACGCCGTCCACGTCGGTGTAGATTTCGCAACCCACCGGGAAGTCGATCGGCGGGGTGCCGGCCCGGTCGTGCTTCAGCACGGCGGCGAGCGCGACGGCCGTCGTGTCCGACCCGCCGCGGCCCAGCGTAGTGATGTTCCAGTCCTCGTCGATCCCCTGGAACCCGGCGACGACGACGATCCGGCCCTCGGCGAGCGCCCGGCGGATGCGGTCCGTGGAGATGTTCTTGATCCGGGCCTTAGTGTGCGTCGAGTCAGTGACGATGCCGACCTGGGCGCCCGTGAACGAGATGGCGGGGGCGCCGAGTTCCTGCACGGCCATGGCCACCAGAGCGATCGAGATCTGCTCGCCGGTGGACAGGAGCATGTCCATCTCGCGGTCGTGCGGGGTCTCGCTGATCTCCTTGGCAAGATCGATCAGATCGTCGGTCGTGTCGCCGCGGGCGCTGACGACGACGACGACCTGGTTGCCGGCCTGGCGGGCGCGGATGGCCCGGCGGGCGGCCGCCATGATCCGCTCCACGTTCGCGACGCTCGTCCCGCCGAACTTCTGCACCACCAGGGGCACGGTACTGTCCTCACTTCCGGGCTACAGTCCGGGCGCAACATTCCGCATGATACGCGGCCGCGGCAAACCTCGCCACGGCACGCCGACCGTCCGTACAATGCCGGGGCGTCGCCCGGTTCGGATGTAGCGAGGATGACGGGATGAAGCTCTGCCTCTGCGCCGCCGTGGTGCTCCTGGTCACCGCCGCCGCCCGGGCCGCGGTTCAGACCGAAACGGTCACGTACAAGCACAGTGACACCGTCCTCGAAGGCTACCTCGCCTATGACGACGCGCAGCCGGGCAAACGGCCCGGGGTGCTCGTCGTCCACGAGTGGCTCGGGCTGAACGACCACGCCAAGAAGCGGGCCGAGATGCTGGCCGGGCTGGGCTACGTCGCGTTCGCCTGCGACATGTACGGCAAAGGCGTCCGCGGCACCGGGCCGCAGGACGGGCCGCGGCTGTCGGCCCCGTTCAAGGAGGATCGCCACCTGATGCGGGCGCGGGCCACCGCCGGGCTGGACGTGCTGCGCAAGAACCCGCGTGTGGACACGACACGGCTGGCCGCGATCGGCTTTTGCTTCGGCGGGACGACGGCCCTGGAGCTGGCCCGCGGCGGGACCGACCTGCGTGGCGTCGTCGGCTTCCATGCCGGACTGGGGACGCCGATGCCGGCGCAGGCCGGGCAGGTGAAGGCGAAGGTGCTGGTCTGCCACGGGGCGGACGACCCGCACGTGCCGCCGCCGGAGGTGGCGGCGTTCGAGGACGAGATGCGGAAAGCCGGGGCGGACTGGCAACTGATCGCCTACGGCAACGCGGTCCACAGCTTCACCAATCGCTCAGCCAACAACCGGGCCCAGGGGACGGCATACAACGCCGAGGCCGACCGCCGGTCGTGGCAGGCAATGAAGGACTTCTTCGCCGAAGTGTTCGGGAAGTGATCGCGGCGGCAATTGGTTCCGGGAAGGGTGCGCCACCCCTCCTCAGAACCAATGCAATTTGTCCGGAATCAATTGCCGGATTTACCCAACATTTTGTCCGCGTTCTGGTTACGAATCGGCCATGGTTCCGGAATCAATTCTGGCGTGACCTCAATTGGCCGGGAGGCGGTCATGAACTGGCTCGGCTGGGCGCTGTTGTCGGCGGCGTTCGCGGGGCTGACCGCCGTGCTAGCCAAGGCCGGCGTGCGGGATGTGGACGCGAACCTCGCTAATGCCGTCCGCACGACCGTCATCCTCGTCCTTTCGTGGGCGATCGCCGCTGTGGCCGGCGCGCCATCGGTCTCAACGGTCCCTCGAGCGGCGTGGCTGTACTTGGTGCTCTCGGGCCTCGCCACCGGGGCGTCGTAGCTGTGCTATTTCCGGGCGCTGGCCGCGGGCGAGGCATCCCGGGTCGCCCCGGTGGACAAACTCAGCGTCGTCGTGGCGATGGCGCTCGCGGCGGCATTCCTCGGCGAACGGCTGACATGGCAGCACTGGCTCGGCGGGGCGCTCATCGTCGCCGGCTCGGTCGTGATCGCTCGCGCGTGAGTTCCGGTGCGATCCTACCGCCGCCGCACGTCCGCCCCGAAGTCCAGCCACACGAACGGCGGGTTCTCGCGCTTGCCGCGGAAGAAGACCGGTTGCTCCTCCTCCAGGGGCAGCTTGAGTCGCACCCGCTGGTACTCGTGAATTCCCAGGGCAGTGAATTCGTCCAGGCTCACCCGCACCTGGGCGGAGTCGGCGTCCCGGACCCACAACGACCAGACGCCGCGGTCGTTGACGAACACGACTCCGACTCCGTGCGTCCGCATGGCCCACTCCCTTCGGAGTGGCCATACTGTACAACGGGACATCGAGTCGCAATGTCGGTAGGAGAAGGGGTCGGGATCGGCCCAATTCAGGGTGATGCGGGGTGGCGACCGTTCGCCAGCGTCAACAGCCCGAACGCGGTGCCGTATGGCTTGTGGTTGCTGTTGAGAGCCCAGTCACCGCAGAAATGGTCTACTTCCTCGCCTTTCCTAATCGTACCACGTCCCATTTGACCCTCGCCAGCTCCGTGAGCCACATACCGCCGTCGTCTACTCCGCAGGGCGGTACACGCGAGCTGAAACAAAGCGAGGCTGTCGCACCTTGGTGTAGGAATCGGCCGTCCACGGCAACCAGTCTCTAGAGGGCAATGATGGACGGCCGCAGCCTGGAGAACGTCGTGCGGACGCTGACGGCCCGGTGCGGCCGGGCGGCCGACGCCGTGCCGGACGCCGACCTGCTGCGACGGTTCGCCGACGACGGCGATCCGGAGGCGTTCGCCGAGTTGCACCGCCGGCACGGACCGCTCGTCTGGGCGGCGTGCCGGTCGATGCTCAGCACCTTCGCCGACGCCGAGGACGCGTACCAAGCCACCTTCCTCGCCCTGGTGCAGGCCGCCCCGAAGGTCCGCAACCCCGCGGCCGTCGGGGCGTGGCTGCATGGCGTCGCGGTGCGGGTCGGGCTGAACCTCTGTCGGCGGGCGGCCCGGCGGCATGCTCGGGAGCAACGGGCCGCACGACCGGAAACCGAGCGGCCGGTCGCCGACGGGTCGTGGGAGCGGCTCCTCGCCGCCGTCCACGAGGAAGTGGAGAAGTTGCCCGCGGGCCTGCGGGCGGCCTTCGTGCTGTGCGACCTCCAGGGCGTGCCGCAGCCCGACGCCGCCCGCCGGCTGGGCTGCCCGCTGGGGTCGCTGTCGGGCCGGCTATCCCAGGCACGGTCGCGGCTGGCCGCCCGGCTCCAGGCCCGCGGCGTCGCCCCGGCCGTGGCCGCCGGTGTCCTGGGCGTGGCTGCGACCGGCTCGGAGGCTGGACTCGTGCCGGTGGCTCTGGCATCAGCGGTTCGGCGGTTCGCGGTGTCGCCGGGGGCGGCCCCGGCGGGGGTTCAGGCACTCGTAACCGAGGTGACGACGATGACGCACACGAAGTGGGCGGTCGCTGCGGTGGTGGTCGCCGGGGCCGCAACGCTCGGGGCGGGCACGGTACTCATACCGACCGCCGGCGGGCAGCCGCCGGCGGCGACCAACAACGGCTCTTCCTTGATGCCCACGACGGTGGCGGTGGTCGCGGACGCCGGGTCTGTTCTCTACGGAAAGTTGTCTCACCCCCCGTCCCGCTACCGGTACGTGCCCCTCGACGCCGGGCAGACGGCGGAGCCGCTGGCCGCCACGGTCAAGCGGCTGGAGGCCCAGGCGGCGGAGGGGTGGGAGTTCTGCGGGACCGTGGATATGCAGCTGACCGCGGCCGAGGTCGCGGCCTTGCGGGGCAGTCAAGCAGCGACGGACCTCGCCGCCGCACTCGCCGCCGATTTGGGCAGGTACACCGCCTCGGCGGACGCCGCGGGCGAGAAGCGGGCGACGCACCGGGTCCTGGTGTTCAAGCGGCAGGCCGCCCCGGCCGCGGGGGCACGCGGCGCGGCGACGCCGGCGGCGGAACGAGCGGCGGCCCCGATCGCCGGCGACTCGGTCCACCGTCCGGTGACGAGTAGCACGGCCCCTCCGGCGGGCGGCATACGCACCGCACCCGGCGGCCTGCCCCCCGTCACGGCCGCGCCGGCGGGCGGCAACTCCACCGCCGCCGGCCCGTCCACTCCGGACACGGCTCCGCTATCGCCCGGAGCGGCCGGCCCGTTCGGGACCGACGCCGACCCATCCCGGCCGGCCGGCAACGTGGGGCCGACCACGGTCATCTACCGGGCGAAGGTGGCCGCGGCGGAGACGCTGGAGAAGGTGGCCGCCAGTCTGATGGGCAGTCGCAGGAAGGGGACCGTGACGGCCATCGCGGATCCGCGGACGGGCTCGCTGATCCTGACCGGCGAGCCCAATCTCATCAAGGAAGTCGTTGATCGGCTGGAGGCGTTGGAGGCGGACCTGGGCGGCCCCAAGCCGCAGCACGGCCCCGGCACGCGGCCCGCCACCAGCGTCGTGCCGACACCGGGCGGCAGCGATTGACCGCGTAGCGGGCGATCATCACAGCCGGCGTCGGACGACTTGGCCGTTGTCTGCCGTAACTATGCCGACGAGTGCGTACAGCTGCGAACGACATCGAAGCGGCGGAGCTGCAACGGCGATCGGTTGATCCTGCAAAATGGTCAGGGCCACGGGCGTACCCCCGTGGCCCTGCCGGTGCCACCGCCGCGATCCATGCTGCCTGGTGCCGGGGTGACGTGGACGTGTGGCAAGTGCCGCGAGAAGTAGGGAAAAACGCAGCTACTTGTCCGGGTGCCGGCAGTTCGCCAGTGTCAGCAGCGCGAACGCCGTGCCGTACGGCTTGTGGTAGCTGTAGAGCGGGTAGTCGAACCAGCACCCGTCCGGCTCCTGGCGGTCGAGCAGGATGCGGGCCAGGTGGCCCTGGTAGAATGGCCGGTCGGCCGGCGGCAACTCCGTGATGCACAGGCCGGCGTAGTAGTGGCCGAAGTAGTAGAAGTAGCCGGCCACCCGGGCGAACGACTCGTGCGGGATCGGCTTCTTCCGCCCCATGTCCAGCCAGCCCTGTCGCGTCACCAGCCGGTCGAGCCACTCCTTGAGCACGGCGTCGGTCACCGCCTTGTCGCCCCAGAGGCGCAGCGCGTAGTTGCACGCCTGCGACCGGCCGAGGCTGCCGGACGGGCGGTTGATCGGGGCCGCCGCCGACGGCTTGAGCGGGCTGTTGACGCTGTAGTTGTAGGTGAAGTCCGGGTTCCGCATCAGCGTCGTCATCCGGTCGGCCCGGTCCACGACCTTGTCCGGCAGCGGCACGCCGAGCTGCTTCGCCCGGTGCAGGGCCACCAGCACCGCCGCGTTGACGAACGAGCACGACGGGGCGTCCGGCTTCTGCAACCCGGCGGCGTAGTAGAACCAGCCGCCGTTGACCGTCTCGAAGTGTGCCAGGAAGTCGATCTGCTCGCGGATGTGCTTCTC
>DASXAN010001338.1:0-2644 GCA_036406755.1 Gemmataceae bacterium | reverse complement strand
GCCCGCGTCCAGCCGTGGGACTACGGGACGGCGCGGAACCGTTATCTCAACGTCGCCCCGACGTTGAGGGCGGCGATGACCAAGAACCGCGACCTGAAGCTGTTCGTGGCGAGCGGGTACTACGACCTGGCCACGCCGTTCGCCGCCGCCAACTACACGCTCGCTCACATGGGGCTGGACCCGTCGCAGCGGCCGCGCGTCACGACCGGTTACTACGAGGCCGGGCACATGATGTACACGCACCGGCCGTCGCACGAGAAGCTACGGCGGGACCTCGCCGCCTTCTTTCGCGGGGAACGACCGGCGGAGGCGAGTGGCGGGCGGTGATGGCGGTCAGCGCTCGAACGCCAGCAGCACGAACGGCGGGGCGTCCCGGCCGCCCTGGAAGAACGCCCGGGTCGGCGGCCGGCCCGGCAGCTGCAACGGCACCCACTGGTATGGGTGCAGGCCGAGGGCCTCCGCCTCGTCGATCGACACGCGGACGGTCCAGCGGCGGTGGGCCGGTCGGCCGTCGTCGGTTTCCTCGTACGAGTGTTCCCAGAGGGCATAGACTTGGGACCGGCCGATGCCGACCGGGCCAGTCCCGGTCTGGCGGTGAAGCGTCTGCGGCATGGTGACTCCATTCCACGCGAGGGGGAACGCCGACCGCCGCGGCCCGCGAGACGACCGCGGCGGTGAACGATCCGTGAAGACAACATCTTCCGTACCGGGCCGGCCGGTTGCCATGCCGACCGGCCGCGCGGCGGCCCGAATAATCAGAATTACCGGTGTTTCCCGTTCAGCTGACAGCGGGAACTGGTCGCTCGTCCTATGCGGAGGACCATGACATGGGTGCCGGCTGGTATGTCGCCCTGGAGGAAGAGGTGCCGGGGGTGGGCGGCGCGCTGCCGCACACGGGAAAGGCGCTTCTCTTCGCCCAACACCACCTCGAGGAGATCGCCCGCCGGCTCGGGCTGCCGCCGCTGAAGGCGTTCTTTAGCAGCGACCCGGCGGCCATCGCCGCGTACCTCCACGAGCAGGGGATCGAGGCGGACCCGGAGGAGTTGGCCGCGGAGGAGTGGCACGACCCGGCCGACGCCTTGCCGACCGTACGACGGCTCATGGAATCGCTGAAGGATCCGCCGGTGGGGCTCGGGCAGGTCGAGCGGGTCCGGGCCGATCTGGCGGCGATGGAGGCGGTGCTGGTCGCGGCCGACGAGGCGGGCGTCCGCTTCCACATCGCCACCGGCCTGCCGGACTTGAACGAGTTGGGCGAGCGTGGGGCATAAGCCCCGTCAACCCCGCACCACCCACCGCGCCAGGTCGGCGAACCGGACGCCTTTGCCCTGCATGAGCAGCCCGACGCGGAAAATGCGGCCGGCCGCCCAGACGCACGCCAGCGACGTCACCACCACCAGGGCGACGCCGACCGCCGGCTGCCACCATGGCACGCCGGGCGGCACCGCCACCCGGGCCATCATCAGCATCGGCGTCGTGAACGGGAAGAACGACCCGACGACCGCCACGACGCCGTTGGGGTCGTGCAGCACGGCCCCGAGCAGCAGCATCGGCATCGCAGCCAGCAGCATCACCGGCATGAGCAGGCTCTGCGTCTCTTTGATGTCGCTGGCCGCCGCCCCGACGGCGACGAACAGCGACGCGTACATCAGCACGGCCAGCGACAGGAATAGGAAGAACCACGCCAGTAGCCCCGGCGTCAGCGCGTCGGTCAGCCCGTACCGGGCGGCGAGTGCATAGCCGACGGCTGCGTAGATAACGCCGACGGTGAGGGCCACGGCCACCACGCCGAGCAGCTTGCCGAGCATCAGGCCGAACGGCGACACCGACCCGAGCAGCACCTCGCTGATCCGCTGCTGCTTCTCTTCGACGACCCCCTGCATCGCCGGCGACGCGCCGACCAGGATCATGAAGTACATGAGCACGATGAGCACGGCCGGCAGGGCGAAGCTGGCCACCCGGCTCTCGTCGGAGGCGTCACGGAGCTCGCCGGTGATCGGGTCGCGGACGGTCAGTCCTTTCGACTTGAGCTGGACCGGTTGCTGGAGCTTGTGCACCAGTTCGCGGGAGACGTTGTGCTCGGCGAAGCGGTGCTGCTGAATGCCCTCGTTGGCGGCCCGCTCGGCCCACCGGCCGAAGTCCCCGGCCCCCGGCTTGCTCGTCTGGTAACGTAGCCCCCGCCGCTCGTCGCCCGGCCGGCCCGGCGACGGCGGGTCGGCGAGCGCGTACGCGTCGGGGGCGATCTCCAGGAACCCCTCGAACTCGCCGTGCTGGCACCGCTGCGACAGGTCGTACCGCTGCCGCAGGATCGACTCGCGGTCCGGGGCCGACGGCTCGATCGGGATGATCTCGAACCGGGGCTTGTCCTGCTCCCCGGTTTCCGGGTCGTAAACGGCGAAGCGGTTGCGGTACTTGACGGCTTCCTCGATGGAAGCGGCGACCTGCCGGCCCGGCGTCCGGTCCACGACGGCGAACTTCTTGGTGCTTCGGTCCTCGGCCTTGTGCAGTAGTACCTGCACGCCGATGCTGAGCGTCCACATCACCGGCACCAGCAACAGGCTGATGACGAACGCCTTGGTCTTGACCGCGGCCTTGTACTCCCGCCCGGCGATCGCGAACAGCTTATGCACGGCCGTTGTCCCCGTTC
>DASXAN010001337.1:0-3749 GCA_036406755.1 Gemmataceae bacterium | reverse complement strand
CACGGCCGACGAGTACAGGTTGGTGACGAACACCAGCCACCGGTCCATCAGGTACATGCGGCCGATCAGGACGCCGAAGTGGACGACGGCCGTGGCCGCCGCCAGCCCCAGCGCCGCCCGCCGCAGGCCGACCGCCGCCGCGTCCAGCCGCAGCCCGGCCAGCACCCACGACAGGCAGGCGAAGACGAATGCCGTCACGTACAGGATCATCGAGTGGAACACCGGGGCCGCCCGGTTCAGCACCGCCTCGAACCGCACCCGTTGCAGGGCGTCGGCCGGCACGTGGCCGAGGTAGTCGCTCTTGTAGGCGGCGACAGCCGCGTTGAACTCGTCGTACTTCTTCTCCCGGTACAGGCGGAAGAGGTTCGCGAACGCCTCCGCCGCCGGGCTGGCCGCCGCCCGCTTCTGCTCGCCGACCGCCGCCATCGCCCGGCGGAACAGGTCGAACGCCGTCTCCCGCACCTTGTCGGCTTGCTCCGGGGTCAGCGTCTTCAGGTCGTCCGGCTTGGCGCCCGGCTTGACCTCCTGCAGCGCCGCCATCACGGCCCGGGCCTGCATCTCCTGCTCCGACCCCTTGGCCGCCTCGTGCTCGATGTCGGCGACGGTCCGCCAGCCCTCGCCGTCGTCCTGCGGCGGGACGGCCTGCGGGTCCTGGCGGTTGGCCAGCCGCAGGTACAGGTTCATGTGCCGGCCCAGGTCCAGCAGGGCGTGGTCGAACGGCGTCAGCTTGTCCGAATCCTGCCGGGCCAGCTGCTGGACCCGGTCGAGGTCGTCGTTGAACCGGCCGAACCGCCCGGCCAGCTCGGCCAGCGAGTACCGCCAGAACCCCGGCCGCTGCTTCAGCCCGAAGTAGTCCACCAGCTGCAGGTCGGTGATGCGGAACACTGGGTACTCGGCCGTCGGCCCGCCCGGCCCGGCCCCCCACGTCTCCAACAGCCACTCGACCGACGGGTACGACTTCTCCCCGTACTCGGCCCGGTCGTGGACGAACGTCTGCCGGCTGTTGATGGCCGTCAGCGTGGTTTGGGCCAGCGTGTCGATCGGCTTGAGCCGGCCGCCGTCCTGCACCGGCAGGGCGGCGAAGGCGTTCAGGTCCGGCTTGCCGGCCCCGGTCCGAAACGGGACCGCCCAGACGCCGAGGTAACCGACGGCGAACACGGCGGCGAGCCAGCCGGCGTAACGGGACAGGGTCATCACGAGGCGGCCCTCCGCTCCAGGAACCCGATGAGGGTGAAGCCGAAGTGGTACAACATGCCGACGAACACCAGCCCGCACGACACGTACGGGATCCACGCCCCGGGGTTGCGGACCACCTGCAGGACGGTCGTCTTCTCGGTCGCGTCGTCGAAGCTGGACTGGTAGAACGTGTCCCCGCGGTACCGCAGCGGCGCGTTCATGCGGATCACGACTTCGCGGTCCTCGCCCGTCTCCGGGTCGCGGAGGCGGACCTGGCTGGAGTAGTTCTTCGGGATGTCCGTGCCGGGGTAGCGGTCGAACCGGAATTCGACCAGCCGCAGGCTGTACGGCTTGTACTCGCGGCGGAACCGCAGGTCCAGGCCGTACGTCTTGTCGCCGACCTTGACCGTCTGCGGCGGCAGCGCCGGGGCCACCGCCGAGAACCACAGCGACACCAGGTACGTTCCGATCGGCTCGCCGCCGCCCTTGGGCCGCAGCGTGACGTAGGCCGACGGGATGTCGCTGGTCTGCTTCGTGTCGGTGCCGGCGACCTCGCCGCGGGGCGCGGCCTTGACCCGCAGCCCGTGGCCGGCCGTCGCCGGGGCCGGCGACATCGGCCGCTTGTCCAGGGCCGAGTTCGCCATGTACTGCTCGACCGCGATGTCGAACGGTAGCCGCGGGTCGCTGATGACGCCGCCGGCTTCGAGCCGGCTGGCCGGGACGCTCACGACCACGTCCGCGGCCGGGTCGGACCGGTCGATGACCGCCAGCTCGTACTTGCGGGAGTCCTCGACGTAGTTGACCGTGTCGCCCTCGTCGATCGTCATCCGCGCCTCGACGGCGAACAGGCCGGTGACGAGTTCGCCGACCAGCAGCAGGATGACGCCGGCGTGCAGGACGAGGATGCCGGCCCGCTTCCATGACAGCTTGAACCGGACGGCGTGGGCGGCCAGCAGGTTGAGCAGGAGCAGGCCGCCGATCGTCCAGCCGCCGGGGAACGGGAACCCGCCCCCCACCCGCACCGTCCGCGGGACGAAGATCTGCAGCGGCACCCACACGAACAGCGACCGGAAGTACTTGTTGACCACCGTCCAGATGCCGTTGTCCACCTGGGCGAGCGTGCCGCAGAAGACCAGCACCAGCGACAGGGCGAAAAGTACGACCGTCAGCCGCAGCGACGCCAGCGCCTCCAGCGCCTTCCGCAACGGGCCCGGCCCGCCCTTCGGCCGGCCGGCGGGACGGTCGGTGACGTACGAGTCGAGGGTGGATTGGCTCATCACTTCGCTCCCGCCGCGGCGAACCGCAGCGACTTGACGAACGCCTCGAACGCCGCCTGCTGCTTGCCGACCAGCTCCGCCGGCCCCTGCAACTTCACGAACCAGCTCCGCCCGCCGTGCGACAGCACGCCGCCCAGCGTCCGTCCCTTCGGCCCGGTGAGATCGACGTAGACGACCGCTCCCGCCGGGGAATCGAGCATTTTCGCCTCCTTGGTGAGCCGATCGACCGTCGTGTCCGGCAGGCCGATCTGGTCCCGCCAGCGGTTGACGTTGGACAGCAGCCCGCCGGCCTGGCCGGCCAGCGGGATGACGGTTACCTCGGCCGACTGGCCGCCGTCGGTGACCTTGAACGCCGCCACCCGCATCCCCGTGGCCGGCAGCGGCTGCCAGCCGGGCGGCGCGTCGTAGGCCAGCTCGCCCGGCGGGGCGGGGGCCGGGGCGGCCGGCTCCTCGTCGGCCGGCTCCTCACCCTTGGCGACGCCGGTCATGTCCACCACCGTCACCTCGTGGCCCCCCGCCGTGACCTTACGGGTGACGGCCGGCAGACCGGCGTCGGCCAGCGGCGGCAGGTTCAGGTCGTTCCGCCGCCAGCGGTTGACGTTCGGCAGGATGTCGCCGGCCTCCTGGCCGAGGCGGGAGATCGTGAGCTTGAGCGATTCCGGGCCGACGCGGATGGTGGCGAACCGCGTCTGCTCGGCCAGGCCGGGTTTGACCGGGGCCGCGGCCGCCTCGCGCCACCCGGGCGGCAGCGTCCAGGTGAGCGGCTGTTTCGGGTCGTCGGCGAAGTGGAGCGAGCGGACGAACTGCTCGAACTCCTTGTCGTGGGCGGCGACCTCGGGGGCGGGGCCGGTGAGCTTGACGAACCAGACCGACTCGCCGACCGGGGCGATGGCCCCGAGCAGGCGGGGCGGCGGCTTCGGGTGGCGGGGGACGCGGTAGCTGACGATCGGCTCCGGCTGACAACCGGCCAGCAGCGTCAGCGCGACGAGCAGAGCGGGGATCGACCGGCGGTCCATGCGCGACTCGGAAACGGGGGCGGAACGCGGGTTCCGCGGGTCATTATACCGGCTCGGGCGGCGGCACGGAGGCAAGACTCGGGCCAAACGGCCTGGCCCGGCGGGGGAGCGCCAACGGGGTTGGCGCAACGCGGCTGGGTGTCAGCTTGTAGTGTCGCGGAAAATCGCGGGCGGGGCAACAGCAATCGGGGCCGGCGGCATTCCCGGCGGAGGGAATCGACCACTCACGCCCGGGAGGGCGAGGCTCCTGCCGAGCCGGCAGCGCCGGCGGCTCGGCAGG
>DASXAN010001336.1:0-2741 GCA_036406755.1 Gemmataceae bacterium | reverse complement strand
AGCACGCTTTCCAGGTACTGCTTGTCCGCGTCCGTCAGGCCGTAGTGAACTTGCGGGGCGTTGCCGGTGATCGCCCGCACCGCCACGTCCGCGTACCGCCAATTCTGCTTGTAGACATCGGCGGCAATCGTGCCGTTGACGGCCCACTGGTTGCCGTCCGGGTTGCTGGTGTTGACGTTGAACGCCTTCAGGTACGCCCGCTGGTACAGGAGCGGCCAGTAGTCGCGGCTGACGCCGTCGGCGGCCGCCAGCGGCGTCGGCTCGTTGTCCGTCCACGTGCCGTCAAACTTCACGGCCACGTTCGTCCACTTCCCGCCCGTGGAGATCGGCACGAGGTAGTTGCCCAATGCCGCGTCGTAGCGGATGCGGGCGGCCAGGTCAGTCGGATTCGTCTGGGCGAACGCGGCCAGGGCCGACAGGCACGAGCAGGTGTTGACGAGCCCCTGGTGGACGTCGTCCGGGGAGGCGTACTTCGCCTCGCCCGGGCGGACGGCGGCGATCGCCGGCTGCACGCCAGCGGCCGACGTGGGTGGAACGTAGTCATCCTGGTACGTGTCCATCCCGTCGCCGCCCCATAGGCTGTCCCGGCCGGCCCCGCCGATGAGGAAATCGCTCCCGGCCTCGCCGTTCAGATAGTCGTCGCCGGCAGCGCCCTGGAGTGTGTCGTTGCCGGTCCCACCGTAGAGAATGTCGTTGCCGAGGTCGCCGGAGACGGTGTCGTTCCCGACCCCGCCTTCGAGCCAATCGCTGCCGTCGCCGCCGCTGAGGAAGTCGTCCCCCGCCCCGCCGCGGATCGTGTCGTTGCCGACCTGGCCGAACAGCCGGTCCGGTCCGGGCGTGCCGACGATCGTGTCATTACCCGTCCCGCCGAGCGCGACCACCGGCACGCCGAGCGGCTGCCCGCCCAGGGCCTCGCTGTCCAGGCGGATCAGGTCGTCGCCAGCCCCGCCGTCCACGACGATCTGCCGGAGCAGCCCGGCCGCGACCTTGACCGCCGTCCCGTCCACGGAGATGACGTCGTTGACCCGGCGGACGACGATGGTGTCATTGCCGGCCGAGCCGGTCACGCTGAGCGTGCCCGCGGCAAAACTCGCCGTAGCAGAGGGGACAGAGCGGTCTTCGAGCAGCTCCAACAGCAGGGGGCGGCGGCGCGCGGCGGGGTGGGTCATCAGTGCCTCCGGCCGGGGTGTCGGTTCGTCGATGGGGCGCGGACGGGGCCGCGGGGGAGTTATCGGCTTGCGGCCGACGGGATTTCGATGGGTGGGCAAGGGATCGGCCGACCGTGGCCGGTCCGGCAGGCGCGGGACCGCGGCGAGCCGACCATCTCCGCGCACCCGGCCGAGCGGCGCGACCGGTAAGGGTTGGCGGACCCGCAACCAGCCGCTTGCGGCTATGGGATGGCGCCCGCCCGCTTAGCCGCAAGCGGCGATGGTGGCCCGCCCCCGTACAATACTCCCGACCGGCCCAACCGCACCCGAGCCGAGGACCGACCCGGTGTCCACGTCCGACCGCCTCAGCGACTACCTGGCCCAGTTCGCGCAGACCCGCAGCCAGATGATCGAACAACTCCGCCGCGTCATCGTCGGCCAGGCGGAGGTCATCGAGCAAATCCTGGCCGCCATCTTCACCCGCGGCCACTGCCTGCTCGTCGGCGTGCCCGGGTTGGCCAAGACACTCATGGTCAGCTCCATCGCGCAGGTGCTCGACATCTCGTTCAAGCGGGTCCAGTTCACCCCGGACCTGATGCCGTCCGACATCACCGGCACGACCATCCTCGACGAGTCCGAGTCCGGCCGGCGGGAGTTCCGGTTCGTCCGCGGGCCGATCTTCGCCAACGTCGTCCTAGCGGACGAAATCAACCGCACCCCGCCCAAGACGCAGGCGGCCCTCCTCCAGTCGATGGAGGAGCGGCAGGTGACGGCCGGGCAGGAGACGTACAACCTGCCCGACCCGTTTTTCGTGATCGCCACGCAGAACCCGATCGAACAGGAGGGTACGTACCCGCTGCCCGAGGCGCAGCTCGACCGCTTCATGTTCAACATCAAGGTGGACTACCCCTCGCTGGAGGAGGAGAAGCGCATCCTGGAGACGGCCACGAAGGACGAGCCGCCGGAGCTGACCAAGGTGCTCAGCGGCAAGGCCATCGTCAACCTGCAGAAGCTGGTCCGCAGCGTGCCGGTGGGCGACTACGTCCGCGACTACGTCGCCCGGCTGGTGCGCGCCACCCGGCCGCAGGACCCGACCGCCCCGGACTTCGTCAAGCGCAGGGTCGACTGGGGCGCCGGGCCGCGGGCCGGCATCTTCCTCATCCAGGGCGGCAAGGCCATGGCCGCCATGGACGGCCGCTTCAGCGTCGCCGTCGACGACATCAAGAAGGTCGCCGTCCCCGTCCTCCGTCACCGCATCAGCACCAACTTCCAGGCCCAGGCCGAGGGCAAGACCAGCGAGGACGTCATCGGCCAGCTCCTGAAAACCGTCGGCGAGCCCGACGTCAGCAAGTACGAGCGCCGCCGGCGCTGACCCGCCCCCGCCCGCACGCGCGGATTGCCACTGTCCGCGGCCGTGCCCCCGGCCTATATCTGTTGGCGCCGGACGTTCGCGCCGCCCCCGCCGGACTCGCGTCGTGTAACGGGGGCCCGTTCGGGGAAGAGGAATGACCCGGGAGAGAGGGGAGGCGACCGCGTTCCGTTGCCGCATCTGGGAGGGGAGCCATGGGAGGTAGCATGCGCAATTACTGGGGG
>DASXAN010001335.1:0-7378 GCA_036406755.1 Gemmataceae bacterium | reverse complement strand
CGGCTCGGCTGGAGCCTCGCCCTCCCGCCGGGGTGCCGTCAGGCGAGGTCGGCCGCGGTGAACGGCGGCAGGCCGAAGCTCTCGGCCAGATGGTTCAGGGCCGCCAGCGCCTCCGCCGGGCTGTCGGCCCGGCGGAGGACTTCCTCGACTAGCCGGCCGCGGGCCTCCGCCGCCGCGGCCCGGGCGGCATGGTACGCCCGCGCGGCCTTGAGGGCCGGCAGGCGCAACCGCGGTGGGCGCTGCGGGCGGGCGACGAAATCAGACTCCCGGAACCGGGGGGCGAGTTGCCAGGCGTGCGGCTGGTCGTTCACGGGTGCTCCTCCGGCGAACTCGGGGCGGGGGCGGTCACGGGCCGGCCATCTCTCGGCTCAGGTTACGGACCAGGGCGGCCGGGTCCACCGGCTTCTGGAACCACCCGTCCACGCCCGCCGGGCCGACCGGCAGGCCGTACTCGTCGGCCGCGTGGCCGGACACGGCGAAGATCTTCAGCCCGGCGCAGGCCGGGTCCTTGCGGATCTCCTGGACCGTGGCCTTGCCGTCCAGCCGCGGCAGCCCCATGTCCAGGAGCACCACGTCCGGCCGGCCGCGGGCCTTCAGGTAGTCCAGGGCGTCACACCCGTCCCCGGCCGTGTCCACGTCCAGCCCCTCGGACCGCAGGAACAGGGCCAACAGTTCCCGCTCCTGCGGGTTGTCCTCGACGAGCAGGGCCTTCGGCCGGGGGGCGTGCACCTTTTTGGCCGCGGGCCGGCCGACCTCGGCCCAGACGCGGTCACCGAGCTGGGCCAGTTCCGCCTCCACCTCGGCCAGGGTGGCCGCGGCGTCGGGGCTGTGGCCGGCGGCCACCTGGCCGCGGAGCAGGGCCAGCCCGCGGGCGGCGACGGCCAGCCGCTGCGCCACCAGCCGGGCGATCGCCTCCGGCGGGGTGCGGACCGGGGCGGGGGCGGTGGCGGCCGCCGCCAACTCGCCGCGCCACACCTCGACGTGCGGCGGGGCGTCCACGCCCAGGCGGACCGACCCGCGCTTGATCTCGACGACGCGGACGGTCGTTTGGGTGCCGGGGAAGACGAGGGTTTCGGACGGCCGGCGGGACAGGACGAGCATGGTGGGACTCCTTTCCGGCATACAGGGCGGCGCGAATCCGGGTCGCCGGGGATTGGGCCTCCGAGGTTACCACCGGGTCGCGGCCGGAGGCAAGCGAAATCCGTCCCGGCCCGTCAGATTTGTGCAACGGGACTGGGCCTTGCGCCAAGCGAAATGCTGCAAGGAGCGCAGGAGAAGGGGCGTTTACGTATAACGCTCGGCCGCCGAATGCGTAGCGACCGGCGCTGCCGCGTTACGGCATGAGGTCAAAGCTCAGGGACCGCGGCGGTCGGTCCAGACCGGCGGGTTTCACCAGATCAGCGTTGATTGACCCGAGAGCTTGGCAGGCACAGACATAGAGTGCATAATCGGGAGTCGTCCGGGCGATTTCCGTGAGCGCCGGGGTGGCCTCGCGGGCCGCGGGACCGATCGCGCCCAGCCCCGTGGCCGCTGCCCGCCGCGTCTTGTAATCCGGGCATTGCAGTAGCTCGATCAATACCGGCAGTGCGGCTGGATCACCGTCCAGTATGGGAGGCCTGGTGGGGATGACATCGCGTCCGAGCACTCGGGCCAGCCAATCCTCCACGGCCACGGGCTCTCGGATCAGATACCAGTCGCCGGACAGTGGAGACCAAAGCTCCCGGTAGCGGGCAAGGTCTCGGTGCCAGTAGCAGGTCGGCCACCCGCGATAGAAGCTCTCACCGCGAATAACGCCCAGCACGACCAATCGGCTCGGCGGTAAAACGAAGCCAGCGGCGACCAGGGCGACGGCAGCAGTGACCGCGACCAGCCGGCGGCGTTTCACGCCGCCAGCCTACCGCGCCCGCCGTCGGCCCGCTACGGCCCGGCCGCGGAGCGCGAAACGGAATCGCCCCTTCCCGCGGGATACCCGCTTGCGGGTCGGCCGGGCGGGCGGCGGACCGCTGACCGCCGCGGCCGCCAGGCCCGCTCCGGCACCCGGCCCAGGCAGCGGTTGAACGAGGCCAGCACGGCCACGTACAGCAGCATCGCCGCGACGGCGTACACCGCGGCCCAGGCGACGGTCGGGCCGAAACACTTCGGCAGCCCGTCGGCCGTGCGGTTGTAAGTCATGCCGCTCTCGGCGGCCAGCTCCCCGGGGCCGAAGAACGGGCTGGCGATCATCAGCGGTTCCGCCTTCTGGTGCTGCATGATCGTGGCCACCAGCGCCAGCCAGCCGACCGTGACCAGGGCGTACCCGACCACGCTGGCCGCGATCGCCCGCCCCTGGCGGCGGATCCACGTCGCGCACGCCAGCCCGAACCCGGTCACGGCCGCCCCGTAGCACAAGATCAGCACGGCCATCAGCGGCACGCACAGGTAGATCAGGTTCGGGTGCTTCAGCGGCGGGATCGGCGGCGAGCCGGGCGGTACCCACGGCGGCACGTTGCCCGGCTTGGCGACAAACGCCACGTTGACCACCGGCAGCACCGCCAGCCACGGCACCAGCCGGAACGCCCCCCGCCACTTGCCCCAGACGATGGCCCGCGTCGGCAGCGGCGTCGTTAGCAGCATGTCGAGGCTGCCCCGCACCCGCTCCTCCGACAGACTCGTGACCGCGGCCACGCTCGCCAGCAGCAGGCCGATGCTGACCTGAAGCGCGGGGACGAACGCGGTCAGCGCGTGCGGGTCGTGCGCGCGCTGGTCGATGATCGCGCCGGTGGCGGCCACCGCCCCAGCGATGTAGACGCACCAGACGAGCCGCACCCACCGCGACGGCCGCTGCCGGTGCCACTCCCGCCACAAGACCGGGTTGCGGTCCAGCCGCGGGCCCAGCCACGCCGGCCGGCGGAGCCGCAACCACCGCCGCTGCCGCCGGCGGTGCGGCTGGTTGGTCTGCCGCACCGTCACCGGCCGGATGGTCACGGCCGCCAGCACCGCACACACCGCCCCGACGCCGAGGCAAAAGCCCAGGAACTGCGTCAGGTCGGTCACGTCGGTCGCCCCGCGGAACAGGTACGGGGAGAACGCCAGCCGGTACGGGTTGGTCCAGGTGACGTACGGCGACGCCCACGTCTTCCTCGCCCAGGCATCCAGGGCGAGCGAAATCGGGTAGGCGAGCAGCAGGATGATCTCGAACAGGTACGTGGCCAGCAGCACCTCGTACGTCTTCCGCCCCCACACCGAGAGTAGGAACGCCAGCCCGCTGCCGAGGACGGCCACGCCGACGGTGACGGCGTAGGCGACGAGCATGGCGTCCGGGTCGATGCCGCCCAGCCACAGGCACAGCGACAGCACCGGCACGGACGCCAGCACCAGGCCGAACAGCGGCAAGAGGCGCGCGGCCAGCTTGCCGAAGGCGATCTCCGCCGACGACAGGTCGGTGACGAGCAGGTGCAGCAGGGTGCCGCGGGCCTTGTCGAGGCAGACGCTCCCGGCGGTGGCCCCGGGGGCGACGAGCAGGGTGACGGTCAAGAGGGTGCCGAAGAAGGCGTAGAACAGGGCCACCCCGGCCTCGGCGTAGGCGTTGCGGTTGGCCGGCCCGGCCGTCCGCACTTCCATCTCGGCCTTGGTGAACCAGATGACGGCGACGGCCACGAACAGCACGCCGACGAACGCGGCGCGGACGGCGTACATCTGCCACCGCCGGGCGGCGGTGAGCCACTCGTAGACGAACACCGGCCCGAGGCCCCACCGCGGCCGCACGCGACGCCCTCCGCCGACCGACCGGCCACCGTACCACATCCGGTGATTCGCCGCGAGGGGGGCGGTTCTTTCCCCCTCTCCCGGCTTTGCGGGAGAGGGGTTAGGGGTGAGGGGCCGGGTTTCCCCTCACCACCCCGGCCCCCCTCTCCCACGAGGGGAGAGGGGGGAGAACTGTCCAGGCGCCTCTTTCTCCCCCTCTCCCTTCATGGGAGAGGGGGCCGGGGGGTGAGGGAAAACTCTTCCCCCTCACCCCCAACCCGTCTCCCCTTCTGGAAGAGCGGAGTACAGTTGAGCGCCCACTCACCATTCGCTAAGACAACACCAATGCGCATCCTCCTGGTCGCCGATTTCCACGCCAACTGGCCGGCCCTGGCGGCCGTCCGCGAGCCGCACGACGTCTGCCTGTGCCTGGGCGACCTGGTCGATTACGGCTGCGACCCGGCCCCGTGCGTGGACTGGGTCCGCGGCCACGCCGCCCACACCATCCGCGGCAACCACGACCACGGGGCCGCCCACGACGTGCCGGTCGTCGGCGGCATCGGGTTCAAGTACCTGACCGGCGTCACCCGCCCGCTGACCCGGGCCAGGCTCGGCCCCGACCGGCTGCGGTTCCTGGCCGACCTGCCGGTGACCCGGACCGTCTCGTTCGACCGCCGGCGGTACTTGCTCGTTCACGCCACGCCCCGCGACCCGCTGGACGAGTTCGCCCCGCCGGACCCGGAGTTCTGGGCCCGGCGGCTGGACGGGGTGCGGGCGGACGTGGTGTGCGTCGGCCACACGCACGTCCCGTACGCCTTCGACGTCAACGGCACGCTGGTCGTCAACCCGGGCAGCGTCGGCCTGCCGCGGGACGGCGACCCGCGGGCCGCCTACGCCGTCATCGACGGGGCGAACGTCGATTTGAAGCGGGTCGAGTACCCGGTCGAGGACGCGGTCCGGGCGGTGGACGAGAGCCCGCTGCCGGAGAAGGCGAAGGAGATGCTGGCGGCCGTGTACCGGACCGGGGCGCTGCCGGCGGCGCTGAAACTGGGGAACGGGCAAGGGTAGCCGCTTGCGGCTATGCGGGCGGTTGCTCGCATAGCCGCAAGCGGTGGAGGACCGCGCCAATGCCAACCACCGACCACGCCCCCGAGCACGTCGAGGAGGTCGAGCTCCACGGCCACATCATCGACTCGCTGATCCTGCCGAAAGTCCTCGACGAGATCCTCACCCACGGCGGCAGCTACGTCATCAAGGACATCCGCGTCGGCCAGCGGCAGGCCGACGCCAGCGCCGCCCGCATCGAGGTCCGGGCCGACTCGGCCGAGAAGCTGCACGCCATCCTCGACGCCATCCACGACCACGGGGCCGCCCCCACCAACGTCGCCGACTGCCGCACCGTCCCGGCCGACGTCGCCGGCGCCTTCCCCGAGGGGTTCTACAGCACCACCAACTTCCGCACCCAGGTTCGGCTCGGCGGCGAATGGATCGACGTCGAGGACCAGGAGATGGACTGCGGCATCCTCATCGACCCGGAAGGGGCCGCCGCCCGGTGCGTGGCGATGACGGCCGTGCAGGTCGGCGACAAGATCGTCGTCGGCCGGCAGGGGCTGCGGGTGTTCCCGGCCGAGCCGGCCGCCCGCCAGGACCTGTTCGAGTTCATGTCCAGCCCGGTGTCCAGCGAGCGGCCGAAGGCGGTGAGCGTCCGCGAGGTCGCCGCCGCCATGCGGAAGACGAAGGCGGCCGGGGAGAAGCTCATCTGGGTGCTCGGCCCGGCCGTGGTCCACACCGGCGGCGGCGAGTACGTCGGCAAGTTGATCCGGGCCGGCTACATGAGCGTGCTGTTCGCCGGCAACGCCCTGGCCACGCACGACATCGAGCAGGCCCTGTACGGCACCAGCCTGGGCGTGTCGCTGGAGCGGGGCCTGCCGACGCACGAGGGGCACGAGCACCACCTGCGGGCGATCAACACCATCCGCCGGCTCGGGAGCATCAAGAACGCCGTGGAGAAGGGCGCGCTCAAGAGCGGCATCATGTACGAGTGCGTCAAGCACGACGTGCCGATGATCCTGGCCGGCAGCATCCGCGACGACGGGCCGCTGCCGGAGGTCATCACCGACGTGCTGGCGGCGCAGAACGAGATGCGAAAGCACATCCCGGGGGCCGGCTTCTGCCTGATGGTGGCGACGATGCTGCACTCGATCGCGGTCGGGAACCTGCTGCCGGCGTGGGTGAAGGTCGGGTGCGTGGACATCAACCCGGCGACGGTGACGAAGCTGATGGACCGGGGCAGCATCCAGACGGTCGGGATCGTCAGCGACGCCGAGCCGTTCCTGCGGGCGCTGGCGGCGGAGCTGGCCGGGTGAGCGGGCCGGCAGAATCCGCAGGACCGGTTTGACAGCCCGCCAACCGCGACCTAGCTTTCTCCTGACTCCGGGACCGCGGCCACGGCGGCGGCCCCGAAACTCCCGTCCGGACGGTCGTCCACCCAGGGCCATTGCGGCCGGCGGCCGTCAGCTCACTCGCACTATTTCAGACGTGTGTCCACACCCGAACCGGCGCCGGCCGGGCGGGCGACGTCCGGATCGATGTGCGGCGCCGGTCCGCGGACACGGCCGGAACCGCCGGGACTCGAGAGGTTTACCATGCGTCAGTTCGCGAAGAATCTGGTCAAGTTCGTCAAGGCGGAAGACGGCCCGACGGCCGTCGAGTACGCGGTCATGCTGGCCCTCATCATCGTCGTCTGCATCGGCGCCATCACCACCCTGGGCAACAACGCCAACACCACGTTCGGCAACGTCGGCGCCGCCCTGCCGGCCGGCAGCTGAGCCGCCGGTCCGACCCGAGGCGCCTGCCCCCGGGGTCGCGGCACTACGGTGTCACGGCCCCGGGGGCGGTGCGTTTTCCCCCCCCGCGCTCCGCTCCGAAGACTCCGCGTCGCGGCTAACCACTCCGCGTTTCGCACGCCACTCGGCCAGCCGCTGCCGCAGCACCGCCTCGTACCCGCGGTCGGTCGGCTCGTAGTACCGCCGTTCCTCGGTCAGGTACTGCTGGTCCGTGATCGCGCCCTCGTAGTCGTGGCTGTACTGGTAGTCCTTGCCGTGGCCGAGCTGCTCGGCCCCGCGGTAGTGGGTGTCCCGCAGGTGGGCCGGCACCGGCAGCGTCCGCCCCTGCCGCACGTCCTCCCGGGCCGCCCCGATGGCGACCGTGGCCGCGTTCGACTTCGGGGCGCACGCCACGTACGTGACCGCCTGGGCCAGCGGCAGCTGGCACTCCGGCAGGCCGACGAACTCCGCTGATTGCATGGCGGCGACGGCCACGACCAGCGCCTGCGGGTCGGCGTTGCCGACGTCCTCACTGGCGAGGATCACCACCCGCCGGGCGATGAACCGCGGGTCTTCGCCGGATTCCAGCATCCGGGCGAGCCAGTAGATGGCGGCGTCCGGGTCGCTGCCGCGCATGCTCTTGATGAACGCGCTGGCCACGTCGTAGTGGGTGTCTCCCGTCGGGTCGTAGTCGAGGGCCTTGCGCTGGATCGAGTCCTGGGCGACTTGCAGCGTGAAGTGGACCGCCGCCGCGGCGTCCTTCGCCCGCCGCTTTTTTGCTCCCCTCTCCCCTTGTGGGAGAGGGGTCGGGGGTGAGGGGGACGGCGCTC
>DASXAN010001334.1:0-3366 GCA_036406755.1 Gemmataceae bacterium | reverse complement strand
CCGTCGGTGGCTCTTCCGCCTCTCCCAAGAAGTCGTTGCGACCGACCTCGTGAGAGGCTCGGTGCGCCAGACCGGCCGGTCGTGCAAATTGCCCGGGCGACCGGGCAAATTGCGCGGCCGGCGATGAAGTCGCCGACGGCGCAATAGCGCAACATCTTAGAATTTCAAGATATGCGCAAATGTCGCTGAAAGGCGCAAGGGTTGCAAACAACAGGTGGCACGGAATGGGTTCCAGGGCGGACATGATCCACAGAAGGGAGGGGTGACGTGACTCGCTTGATCGGACTTACCGTCGCCACCGTCGGCGTCTTGACGTGCGCCGGGTGTGGCAACGACACCGGGCTGTACCCCGTCTCCGGCAAGGTCCTCTACAAGGGCCAGCCGGCCGCCGGGGCGACGGTCTACTTCCGCCACAAGGGGGCGACCGAGTCCCTGCACGAGCAGACGCCGCAGGGTGTCGTCGCCGAGGACGGCACGTTCACCCTCGCCGGCCCCGCCGGCCACGGCGCCCTGCCGGGCGAGTACGTCGTCCTGGTCGAGTGGAAGGACGGGGCCGGGAAGCGGAAGGGCCGTAGCCCGGCCCTGAACGCCCCGGACCGGCTGAAGCACCGCTACCTCGACCCGGCCAAGCCGCTGCTCCAGGCCGAGGTCAAGGCGACGACGAACCAGCTACCGCCGTTTGAACTCCAGTGACCACCGGCGGCTTCGGCCGCCGCGCGTCCGGCGCTTCCGGACGATTCATCGCCCCCACTCCCACGGAGGGAGAACTCACATGAGAATGAACCGCGCCGACACCCGGTCCGCCTTCACCCTGATCGAGTTGCTGGTCGTGATGGCGATCATCGCGATCCTGATCGGCCTGCTCTTGCCCGCGGTGCAAAAGGTCCGCGAGGCCGCCGCCCGCACCACCTGTCAGAACAACCTCAAGCAGCTGGGGTTGGCGATCCACAACTACGCCGGCGCTTATAGCATCCTGCCGGGCGCCTACACCAAGCTGACTGCCGATGACATGGACCCGAACGCCCAGTTCGCCGGCAAGCGGGTCGGGCTGTCCCTGCTGGCCAACCTGCTGCCGTTCATGGAGCAGGACGCGATCTACCGGCAGCTGGACACGTCGAAGTCGGAATTCAACACTGTGAACATCCCGCCGAACGGGCCCCACGCCGGGGCGAATACGGCCTACGCCACGGTGGTCAAGAGCTACATCTGCCCGTCCGACCCGACGCCGCCAACGCTGGACTATTACAACGCCTGCTGGGGGCCGTATGGCAACGGCGGCGGCGCGGCCTGCTTCCCGGGCGGCGGCGGCGGGTCGAACCTGAACCCGCCGCCCGGCCAGACCTGGGCCCGGTCGGACTACTTCCCGATCGCTGGCATCCACAACGCCTTGATCGACAACCTGGGCCTCCGCGGCCGGTACCCGGGCGACACGCAGTTCATGGGCACGCTCACCGACCCGGCGTTCGCCGGCCCGTGGAAGATCGAGGCCGTCGTGGACGGCACGTCGAACACGTTGTTCATGTCCGAGACGGGCGGCAAGCCGGTCGGGTACGCCCGCACCCGGCAGATCTACATTTCGGAAGTGGACGGCTTGCCGGTGGACGGCAGCATCGAGCCGGTGTCCAGTGCCGGTGGGGCATGGGGCGACATGTTCATCTACTCCGCCCTGGCCGGCGGCCAATGCGACAACACCGGCCGGCGGCTGGGGCCGTGCATGATCAACTACACGAGCAACAACGAGATCTACTCGTGGCACACCGGCGGGGTGAACGCCCTGTTCGGCGACGGGTCGGTCCGATTCCTCAAAGACTCGACGCCGGCCGCGACAGTCATCGCCCTGGTGACCCGCGCCGGCGGGGAGGCCGTGACCCTCGACGACTGAACGACGGGGCACGTCCGGGGCGGCCTGTCGCACGACGGGCCGCCCCTTTGGATCAAAGGCGGAGCGGCGGCCATGCGTCGGTTGGCGACCTGCTTCTGGCTGTTGGCGACGTGGCTCTGGCTGGCGTGGACAGTCGGACTGATTGGCTGCGGCGCGCCGGCGCCGGTCATCAATTCGACGCCGAATTCGGCGACCCAAGCATCGCCGCCGGCGGATGGTGCCCCGCCCGCCTACGCCGACGCCGTCGTCCCACTGCTGTCCCGCTATTGCCTGACCTGCCACGACACGGCGAAGGCCCGCGGCGACGTTGCTTTCGACGGGTTTGCAAACGAGGCCGCCGCCGTCAAGGACCTGGCCCTCTGGCAGAAGGCGGCCGATGCTTTGCGGTCCGGGGCCATGCCGCCGGAGGGCAAGCCGCGGCCGCCGGCGGCCGAGCTGGACGCCTTCAACGCCTGGCTCGACGCCGCCGTGTTCCGGGTCAACTGCGGCGGCCCGGTTGACCCCGGCCGCGTCACCCTGCGGCGGCTCAACCGCGGCGAGTACAACCGCACCGTCCGCGACCTCGTCGGCCTCGACCTCCGCCCGGCCGACGACTTCCCGGCCGACGATACGGGCTACGGATTCGACACTGTCGGCGACGTGCTGGCCGTGTCGCCGCTCCTGACCGAGAAGTACCTGGCCGCGGCCGAACGAATCATCGAACAAGCGTACCAATCCCCGGAGGCCCGGCAGCGCCTCCTGAATCCGCCCGCCGCCGACCCTGTTCCTGCCGGCCTCCGGGGCGTGACTGTCCCAGTCCGGGAGCCGGCCCGCAAGGTGCTGCGGCTCTCTGCGGCCGACGCGCCGCCCGCTCCGACCGCCGCCGACACAGAACTCGACCGAGCCTACCGCGTGCTCCGCGCCTTCGCCGACCGTGCGTTTCGCAGGCCCGTCACCCATGAAGAGGTCACTCGTATGTTGAAGTTCGTCGAAGCCGCCCAAAAGAACGGCGATGGCGCCGACGAAGGCGTCAAGCTCGCCCTCGAGGCGGTCCTCGCGTCGCCGCACTTCCTGTTCAAGGTCGAACGGGAACGCGGCCCCGGCGCTCAGCCGGTAGACGAGTTCGAGCTGGCGACGCGGCTGTCGTATTTCCTCTGGTCAAGTTGTCCGGACGAGGAGCTGTTCCGGCTCGCCGCGGCCCGCCGGCTGCGGGGCCAGCTGGTGGCGCAGGTCGCCCGCATGTTGCGCGACCCCAAGTCCTGTGCCCTGGCCGAGGAGTTCGCCCCCCAATGGCTCCAGACCCGCGGCCTGTCGGCCGCCGCACCGGACCCGGCCCGGTTTCCCGAGTTCGACGCGGACCTGCGGCGGGCGATGGCCCGGGAGTCGGAACTGTTCTTCGACGAGATCGTCCGGGCCGACCACCGGGTCTCGGAGTTCCTCGACGCGGACTTCACCTTCGTCAACGAGCGGCTGGCCCGGCACTACGGCATCGCCGGTGTCGAGGG
>DASXAN010001333.1:0-2296 GCA_036406755.1 Gemmataceae bacterium | reverse complement strand
TGGACGGTCGAGCTGAGGAACATCGGCCGCTGGCGGCCCAGCGTCAGCAGCAGGCAGGACAGGAACCGCGTGCCCTCGTGGAACAGCCCCTCCTCGCCCAGCCCGGCCGGGCGGACGTCGCCGAAGTGGTCGAAGACGGCGAACGTGTCGCCCTGCTTGAGCACCCGCCGCTGCTCGTCGGCGACGGGGGTGGCGGCGAGGATGTAGTACGGGTCGGCGGCGTGGCCGTTGGTCGTCGGCGGGGCGGCGGCGGCATGGTCGTCACTCATGCGTCAACTCCCGGCCCGACAGGTCATTCACCACGGCGGGGCGGCGGGCGCGGGCGGACGAAAGGACGGTCTTCTTCCCGCCGTGACCGCCGCGCCGCCGGGGTGAATGATCGTCCCACCGGTTCAAGACCCGGCGGTACAGCGCGACGTAGTCGCGGGCCATACGCTCGGCCGTGAACCGCCGCTCGAACTCCGCCCGGCAGCCGCGGCGGTCCAGGCCGGCGACGCGGCCGACGGCGGCCACCGCCTCGTCCGTGTTGTCCACGACGAACCCGGTCACCCCGTCGGCCATGACCTCGGGCACCGACCCGCACCGCCAGGCGATCACCGGCGTGCCGCAGGCCATCGCCTCGATCATCACCAGCCCGAACGGCTCCGGCCAGTCGATCGGGAACAACAGCGCGTAGGCGTTGCCGAGGAACTCGTCCTTGGCCGCCCCGCCGACCTCGCCGAGGTATTCCACCAGCGGGTCGCGGAACAGCGGCTCGACCTTCTCCCGGAAGTAGTCGCGGTCGTTCTTGTCGACCTTGGCGGCGACCTTGAGCTTCATGCCGGTGCGGCGGGCGATCTCGACGGCCCGGTCCACCCGCTTCTCCGGCGAGATGCGGCCGAGGAAGGCGAGGTAGTCCCGCTTCGCGGGAAGTCCCAAATCCGAAGCACCAAATCCCAAACCGCCCGGTTGCGAATTGGGGTTTGGGATTTGGTGTTTCGGGTTTTCCGCGTCGCGGAACGTGTGCAGGTCCGGCGGCAGGCCGTGGTAGACGGTGCCCTGCCAGTGGGCGTGCGGCAGCGGCCGCCGCTGGGCGTCGGAGATCGACGCCACCGGCATCTCCGCGTACTCGCGGTACAGGGCCGGCAGCTCCGGCAGGTCCAGCCGGCCGTGCAGCGTCGTCAGGTGCGGGTGCGGGTGCCGCCGCGACCACGGGTAGTGCAGGTAGTCCACGTGGAAGTGGATGAGGTCGAACTGGTCGGCCCGGCGGAAGACCTCCTCGAGCATGACCAGGTGGCAGGCGAGCTGGTCCACGCAGGAGGCGTCCAGCCGCAGCGAGCACGGCCACGCCGGGACCAGCTCGGCCGCCGTCTCCGAGTCGCCGGCGGCGAACAGCGTGACCTGATGGCCCTGGCGAACGAGTTCCTCCGTTAAGTGTGACACCACCCGCTCGGTCCCGCCGTACCCCGTCGGGGGCACGCTCTCGTAGAGTGGGGCGACCTGTGCGATCCGCATGAGGTTCTCCTTGCCCGAACCGCTCCGCGGTGCTCCGAATTGGAGGCTCCGCCCGCCGAGGGTCAATGTACCCCGACCGTCGCTGTGCGGATAGCGTGCCGAAGTCGGCGACGGACGCCGCTCGAAAAAATGGAAGGCCCGTAAGGCGGAAGCGAATTCCCCGCCGCGCCGCGCGGTGATAGAGTGCAGCGGCCTTCCCACCGCCGTGCGCCCCGCCGCCGAAAAGGGCCGTCCCGCCATGACCGCTTCCTTCACCCGTGCGTCCGTCGTTCTGGCGTGTCTGGTCGTTGGCCCGGCACGGGCCGCCCCGCCGCCGGCGTTCGACTGGCAGGCCGCCACGCCGGAGAGCCAGGGGATGTCCGGCGAGAAGCTGGCCGCCCTCCGCGCCGCGGTGGCGGCCCGCAAGACGACGGCGTTCCTGGTCGTCCGCAACGACCGGATCGTGTGCGCGTGGTATGCCGACGGCCACGGCCCGGGCACGAAGCACGGCACCGCGTCGCTGGCCAAGGCGGTCGTCGGCGGTCTGGCGGTCGGCGTGGCCGTGACCGACGGCCGCATCGCCTTGAGTGATCCGGTGGCCAAGTACGTTCCGCAGTGGGGCGCCGATCCGCGCAAGTCCCGCATCGAACTCCGGCACCTCGGCTCGCACACTTCGGGGTTGGCGGACGCCGAGCAGGACCGGCTGCCGCACGACAAGCTGACCGGCTGGAAGGGCGACTTCTGGAAGCAGCGGTCGGTGCCGGACGACCCGTTCACCCTGGCCCGCGATCGGGCGCCGGTCCTGTTCGAGCCGGGGACCAAA
>DASXAN010001332.1:0-2968 GCA_036406755.1 Gemmataceae bacterium | reverse complement strand
GCACCTGGCGTGCGGCCTGGTCCGGCTGCCGGCCGACGAGTCGGGGCGGGCGTTCGACCCCCGCGAGATCACCCGGGGGCTGTTCGAGGTCCACGTCTGCGCCGGCCACAAGCCGCCGCCGCACGCCTACGTCGCCGTCCGCTACCGCGGCTACTGGTATTACATCGACGACCGCGACGTGACGACCAAGGCGACGTTCCTGCTGGTGCTGGAGCTGAGCCGGCTCGACTTCGCCCACCGCATCCCGGGCTCCGGCGGCCCCGTGCTGACGCTGCCGGCGGGCCGGTGACGGTAGCCGCGCGGCCGGATCAAAAGTCGTACGCGGTCTGAATGCCGAACCCGTTGATCCATCCGTGGACGACGTCCTGCGGGGCGTCGCGGCGTTCGAGGATGTAGTTGAACTGGACCTTCATGTTCGGGTTCAGAAACCAATTCAGGCCGACCGTCCAGTCGTAAATCTGGCCGCCCTGAATCGACTTGTCGTTCAGGTCCAGGTAACTGAACCGCACGCCGATCTGCCACGCCCCGCACGTCTGGCAGGCGTCGCCCGGCTTGACGTGGTAGTTGTTCCGCGGGACGACCCGGCCGAAGGCGCCGTCCCGCTTGTCGTACTCCTGGTGTTCGCCGGTCAGGAAGTAGAGCGCCTCGACGTAGCCGCCGTGGTAGAAAACGGTCCCGACCGACGGGCCGCCGTCGGGCGTGGCGCGGGTGAGGAATTGCCCCGCCCACTCCGCCTGGACGGTGAACGGCCCGTAGACGGCGGCGAACTCCGGGGCGAGCGTGTACTGCCGACTGCCGGGGATGTTCGTCGTGTCCACCAGGACGGGGACGGCGTACCCCGGACCGTTGCGGAGGACCGGCCGGGCCCGGACCCGCAGTTGGTTCTGCACCAGCTCGCCGTTGAGCGTGCCGAACCCGACGTGGACCAGCCGCTCGCCGTCGCCCTCATAAACCGGCAAAGCCGTCACCCGCCCGCCGTAGACAGCCTTGTTGAGCGACACGCCGAAGACGTTGATCGACGGCCCGTAGACCCCGTACTGCCACGTCACCCGTTCCGACTCGGTCCGGTCCCGGGCGCTGACGCCGAGGGCGAACCCGCCGTCGAACGGGCCGTAGAAGGCGTCCATGTTGTCGGCCCGTTCGATGAACGGGAGGAACGCCATGCTGGTGTTGTTGGTCAGGCCGATCGGCTTGACCTGGTTGCCGGCGCGGACGTCGCCGAGGTACGGCACGTCGCGGACCTGCATCCACAGGTTGCACGGGTTGGGGGCGCCGGTGAGGTTGCCGAACGACGGCGGCTGTAGGCCGTCGTTCTCGTTGTTCGCGTTGGCCAGGTCGTACTCGACCATGTAATCGAACTGGTCGAAGATGCTTCCGTCCATCCGGAACCGAGCCCGGCGGAGGAAGATCGCCGACGAGTTCTCGACGCCGTTGGTCCCGCCGCCGGGGAGGGCGTAGACGCCGTGCGGGGCGACCGGCCAGTTGGCGTCCACTTGGCCGACGCCGCCGACGTGGACGCGGAACTGCTTGTCGGCCGACTCGAACCACAGGCCGTTGTCCCAGGACGCGTCCAGGCGGAACTTCGGCGGGTCTTGCGGCGGCGGCAGGAACAACATCTCGCCGGCCTTGGCCGGGGCCTGCTCCGCGGCGGGCGTGGCGCGCCCGGCGGGGGCCGGCACGACCGGGGCCGGTTCGGCCGGGACCGGCGCGGGCGGGTCCGCCAACCCGCGGGCCGCAGCAAGGGCGGCCGCGGCCGCCGCGACGATGGCACGGTTGGCGGTCATCGGCATCCTCCGGCCGGGGTCAGAACAGGAGGTTGAGCTGGACCAGCAGCTCGGCGTCGAACGGCTTCGGCCCGGTCACCGGCAGCGCGACACCGGTGCCGAGCGTCGCCCGCCGGCCGAACTCGAAAGTCGTCCCCAGGGTGACGTCGACCACGTCGTGCACCCGCAGGGGGTCGACGAACCCGAACACGTCGGCCCGCCGGTCGGGCTGGCGGATCGCGGCCGTGTAGTGGACCTCGACCGTCGGCACCACGGCCGACACCATCCGGGACCCGGTCCCGTCGCGGTAGGCGTAGTACCCGACGCCGACGTCGGTGAACGAGATGATCGACTCCGGCCGAGCGACCGGCAGCGTCATCGAACTGAACCCGTGGACAAATAGGTCGCCGCTGCCGTTGAGGATGAAGCCGGAGAACGGCTGCACGTACATGAGCGTGGACAGGCCCGGGTCGAGGTTCCGGTTGGACGCCGTCGGGATGCTGACGACCGCCCCGCCGGACAGCAAGCTACCCGACGGCCGGTCCTCCCACAGGACCAGCTTGGCAATGGCCATGATGTTGCCGAAGTCCGTCTCGTCCAGGGCCGGGCCGCCGGGGATCAGGCCGACGGCCCCCGTCGCCGGGTCCGGGCCGATCCGCAGGTCCTTGGCCTCGCCGTTGAGCGTGTAGAACGGGACGCGGACGCCGACCGACGCGTTGCCGTTGAAGAAGGTCTGCTCCATCCCGAACGTGTACATGTTCAGGTGGACGTTGTGGATCGGCTCGGTCGGGTCGGCCCAGCGGCTCTTGTCGACGTTGTTGTAGTAGTTGTACTTGAAGAACACGCGGTCCACCGGCCGGGGGCTCTCGCCCTCGGCGATCTTGAAGTTGGTGAACAGGTTGGCGACCGGGCCGACGAAGTCGCCGAGCATGAACGGCGTGAACGGGGCGGGCGGTTTGCCGTCCGCACAGGCGGCCGGGCACGGGCCGGCCAGCGGGGCGAAGTCAATGCCGCCGCGACTCGGCGGCGCGGGGTCCGCGATCATACCCGGAAGTCGGGCGCCCGGTTCAGCACCGGGGGCCGGGGCGGCCGGGACGACCGTCGAAGGGGGCGACTGAGCGGCCCCGACGCCGACGGCCAGGACTGCCGTACCGACGACCGACATCCAGCGAGCCTTCATGACTCGACCTCCGAAGTTACCGCAC
>DASXAN010001331.1:0-7057 GCA_036406755.1 Gemmataceae bacterium | reverse complement strand
GCGGGCGCAGATGGTCGAGCGCCTGCTCCACGAGCAGCCCCGCCGGCCGCGCAAGTGCGACGCCCGTGTGCCCCAGGACCTGGAGACCCTCATTCTGAAGGCCATCGCCAAGGAGCCGGGGCAGCGCTACCAGTCGGCGGGCGAGTTGGCCGACGACCTGCGGCGGTTCCTGGCCGACCGTCCCGTCCGGGCGCGGCGCAGCCGCTTGCCGGAGCGGCTCTGGCGGTGGTGCCGCCGCAACCCCGCCGTGGCCACGCTGACCGCCTCCGTGGCCGCCCTTCTGGTGGCGGTGGCCGCCGTCGCCCTGACGTACGCGGCCCGGCTGCGCGACGAACAGGGCGCCACCCGGGCGCAATTGGACCAGACCCGCCAAGCCGAGGCTGATGCGACGCGCCGGCTCTACCGTTCCCTCATTGAGCAGGCGCGGGCCAGCCGTCTGAGCCGGCGGATCGGCCAGCGGACCAAGACCCTGGAAGTTCTGGGAGAAGCGGCCGGCATGGCCCGGGCCATGAGCCTTCCGGACGGGGCGTCTCTGGAACTGCGCAATGAGGTCATCGCCAGTCTGGCCTTGCCGGACGTGCGGGTCGCCAAGGAGTGGGACGGCTGGCCCACCGGCAGCCTCCGCCTCGATTTCGACGGCCCCCTGCAGCGCTACGCCCGCGTGGACCGGCAGGGGGCCGTCAGCGTCCGCCGCGTGGCCGACGACACCGAGGTCTACCGCCTCCCGGACTTCGGCCCGGGCAACTACGGGGCAGAAGAATCCCGGCCGCACTTCAGCCCCGATGGCCGGTTCCTGCTACTCGCGCGCGGCCGACGGCTCCGGGTGTGGGACCTGGCCGGACCCGAGCCGGTGGTGGTCATCGATGAGAAGGCCGACGTCGGCGCGTTCGACGTCAGCCCGGACAACCGGCAGCTCGCCATCGGCCGCCCGGACGGCTCGATCGACTTAAATGACCTATCGTCCGGCCGAACACTTGTGCGACTCGGCCCATGCCCGCCGGCCCGAGACATCGAGTTCCATCCGGGCGGCCGCCAACTGGCGCTGAGCTGCGCGAGCGGCGTGCAGATCCGGGACATCGCCACTGGCGACTTGGTTACGGATCTGCCGCAGCCCGACGGGGCTTTGCAACTCGCCTGGCACCCGGACGGCAAGTCGTTGGCCGCGGTCGGCACCGACCGGATCATTCATGTTTGGGACGTGGCCACGCGCACGCCAATCACTCGCCTGGAAGGGCACAAGGGCGATGGGGTCCAATTCTCGTATAACCGTGCCGGCGACCAGATCGCCAGCGTGTGCTGGGACTGCGTTTTGCGGCTTTGGGACGCCCGAACGGGCCGGCAACTGTTCAGCACCCCGACTGCCGTGCCATCCCTCCGCTATAGCCCGGACGACCGTCTGCTGGCTGCGGGCATCGACGGCAACAAAATCAGGCTCTGGGAAGTCACTCCCGCATGTGGATACCGCACGCTGGCCCCGGCCCCGGCCCCGGCCCCGGGCAAGCGCGAGTATCGGAATTGCGCCGTCAGCCCGAAGGACCAAATCCTGGCCTTCGCGATGTCGGACACCGTCGGCCTCTGGGATTTGACGAGTGGCGCCCCGTTGACCTCCCTTCCAACGGGGCACTACCTAGATGTCTTGTTCGAACCCTCGGGAGCGCTGCTGGCCAGCGGGCCGGCCGGGCTAAGACGCTGGCCGATCCGTCGGGATGCCGCGGCACCGGGATCGGTGCAGGTCGGACCGCCGCAACAACTGCCGCTGCCCACGGCCGTGGGGCAAATTGCGACCGGCCGTAACGGCTTGGCGGTGGCCAGCGCCGAATTCTGGGGCGCGCTCGTGTGGCACCAGGACCGGCCGGGCCCGCCGGTCAAGCTGTCCCCGCACAAGGACACACGATACGTCGCGGTCAGCCCCGACGGCCGCTGGGTCGCGACCGGGAGCCACTTTGGGACGAAGGTGAGAATCTGGGACGCGAGCACGGGGGCATTCGCCCACGAGTTGCCCATCGAGGTCGGTTCCAACGTCTGTTTCAGCCCGGATGGCCGCTGGCTGGCCACCGACGTCGTCGGGGCCCGACTGTGGTCCGTTGGTTCCTGGCGGGCGGGCCCACACGTCGGTGTTGGTGGGTATCCCACCTTTTCCCCGGACGGCAAACTCCTGGCCCTGGAGACCGGCTACGGTGCCGTGCGCCTGGTGGACCCGGACACGGGCCGGGAGTACGCTCGGCTGGAAGATCCCAACCAGGACCGCTGCCTCAGCCTCGCCTTCAGCCCGGACGGCACGCGGCTGGTGACCACCACCCACGATAGCCCTTCGATCCACATCTGGGACTTGCGGGCGATCCGGGGACAGTTGGCCCGGATGGGGCTGGATTGGGACCTGCCGCCGTTTCCGCCAGGCGGCGGGACGGGCCAGTCTCGAGCGCCGGACGCGGTGACGGACGCCGGCGTGGGGCGGCAGCGATCGCCGTAGGAACTCCCGGCCCAGTCAAGTGCCAAGGTGTCGCATTCTGAGGCGTCGCTTTTCCGCCATCGTTCCGCCAGCGTTGCCCGCCCGGAAGCCTGGTTGGCCCAATGCTAGCGCGGCGTGCTTTTGTCATCAGAGGCGCCGCGAATTCATGAAGTTGTGGGAAGTGTCTTACGGAGTCCTCCAGAGGGAAGCGGACGCACCGCAGGCTGAAGGCCTGACGTGTCGGCGTGACGCGACGAGGGATTAGCCTTGAGAAGCACGCGACCCAGAGCTGGATGATCTGTGGCGCGCCGGGGGTACAGCGGCCGATGCGCTGAGGGGCAATGACGCGGGTCCCCGTCCGTGTCCTGCCCGCTTCGCCGTCGCCGATTCGATCACCGCGGCGCATGCGCGCCACGGGCGCAGCACTGCGCGCCTTGCCGATTGACAAGACCGCGAGCACAATCGGCAGGCCACTAGTTCGCAGCCAAAGGGCCTGCACCAATTGAACTGCCCGGGGGACGCGGCGTCAGCGTGTTCCATACGCGAGCCGGACGGCACCAAATGCTAGAACGAAGACCAGCGCCATCCAGAGGTGCGTCGTCGGATTCACCCGTGCGCCCGGAGACTGCCGCCACCTTGCCAAGCGCCACGACGCGGCCCCGGCAGCGATCGGCGAAACGACCAGATTGGCCGTCCTCAAGGCCGCTGAGAGCAGCACCGGCGCCGGCCGGAACAGCAGCGACAGGCCGCCGGCCGTCTCTAGATACCTCGCACCAAATGGAGCAGTGACGCCACTTCGGCCAGGAGGCATCCATGACGGTAGCGGCCGGGGGATGTGCAGGGCGTCATCCATTGGCAACGAGACACTCGGTTCCGAGCGAGCCATGCGGTTAACGCCGCTCGGCCGCGAGGCGCTTGAGGGCCGTGCCAGCGAGACCGGCCGTCCCGGTTTGCCTGTCGCGGGCCAGCCCCTCCAGAGTGCGGACTGCCTCCGGGCCGCCGACATACTCCAGCACGCGGACGGCCCGCTCGGCCCGGTCCCGCTCCGTCGGCCGCCCGCCCCGCGACGCCAGCAGCCGGGCCGCCCGCGCCCGCACCTCCGGCGACGGCGACGCCCCGGCCGCGGCCTCCAGGTCCGCCGCGGCGTCGTCGAGGTGTGCCGCCAGCGCCGCCGTGGCCGCCTCCCGCACCCGATAGGCATCGTCGTCCAGGTCCCGGACCCACCGCCGGATCGTCTCGGCGGCCGGGCCCGGCGTGCCGGCCGAGAGCTTCCCGGCCAGGAACGGCACCGCTTGGTCGGCCGCCGCCACCAGCCGCCACTGCGCGGCGTACGCCCGCGGCGCGCTGGGGCCGGCCAGGTCATCCCACAGCCGGGCGAGGTCCTCCGACGTTAACCGGACGCCGTGGCCGGCCCCGCCGGTGGCGTCGACCCGGTCGAGGTCGTCGACCGTCCGCCCCAGGTAGATGTGGTCGAAGTAGGCGGCCCGGCCGTCGAAGGCGGTCAGCGACACGCCGCGGACGGTGAGCGGCCCGAAGTCGGCGAACAGGTCCCGGGTCACCACGGCCCAGTCCGATGGCGGCCGGTCGGCCACGAACTTGGTCGGCCACCCGCCCTTGTTCTGCCCGGCCGTGTAGCGGACGTTGTAGTACCGGTCGTCGTGGATCTGGAACATGATGCCGGCGCAGCCGTCGGCCTTCCAGGCGAACCGGAGGTAGCGGAACTCGCCGGGGCCGGGCCGCTCGGCCACCCGGAACGCCCACCCCGGGACAGCCGGGCTCTGCCGCTGCATCGGGATGATCTTGATGGACCGCCGGCCGGAGTAGACGTCGGCGGCCTCGGCGTGGGCCTCTCCCGGGTAGCTGTGCTCGTGGTTGAGGTTGCGGACCAGGAAGGCGGCGTCATCCTCGAACAGCTCGGCGACGGCCGGTCGGGGCCGCGGGGGAGGCGGGTCGGCCGCGGCGACGGCGGCCAGGGCGGCCGCGACCACGACGCAGGCAACCGGGACGCATGGGGACATGACGCTCCTCCGAACCGGCCGCCGGGGGCACCGCACCTAAGACGAGCGACCGGCGGACACGGATTGGAGGTGTTTGGGCGGCATGCCTTCCGCTTCGTCCAAGTCTCCAGCACGTATAAGGCGATTGTGTGGGCAGCATGGACTGCCAACCGGGCGTGACGTGGTTCCAGAGCGTACTGTCGGCGGCCGGCGCCGTGGGCCGTGCTCGCGTGGGTCCGCAGGGCCCCGATACCGCTAGCGACGGCGAACATGCCGGTGAGGATCGCTTGGAGGTCCTGGTCTTCAAGTCGGCTGGGGTCCAGCCCCAAGTGCTTGCGGACGACGTTCCACACGGGCTGGAGGTCCTGCTTGGCCGGCATCTCCAGGCTTTCATCCTGGATGTAGGTCTTGCACAGCGACTCCAACAGGTTACAGGCCGCGGACACCGCCTCGCGGGGGCTCGCCTCGACGTTCCGGAGCGCCCGGTCGAACTCGTCGTTAAGGGAAGCCATGTCCCCGTCGCGGATGAGTTCCTCCAGCGTTCGGGACGGCGTCCCCAGCGACCCGACGACGCGGCCGCCGTTGACGTATTGCAGCTGGCACTGAGCGAGGACCTTGGTGAGGCGCTCCTGGCGTTCTTCGACGTGGTTGGCCCCGTACATGATGGACTTGTAGTCGGGAACGGCCTCCATGTACCCCTCGATGAGGCGGCCGAAGATGCCGAGCGGGTCTACGATCGGGTCCTTGTTGACCCGCCGTAGCCATTCCAGCGCTTTGACGTGCTTACTACCGTCGGGCGGATCGCCGGGGGCACCCGCATACATGAACAGGCTGTCCAGGCTCGCGTGAGTTTCCGCGGTTGAGGCAATGTCGGCGACAACCGAGATGACAGGGGCGGGGATCGTGTGGCGCATGGCTGAATGACTCGATCGGCACGGGCCGGGTTCGAGCGTCAGGTGGCTGGATTCTGCTGCCGAACCAGGCGCAAACACAGACCCTCAACGGCCGGCGGCCATTGAGGGTCTTATGAGGGACGGCTAGACCGTCCTAGCAACCACTCGTCGCAAATCCTCGAGACTGAAGCTCCCCGAGTTGGACTCGAACCAACAACCGTCCGATTAACAGTCGGATGCTCTACCGATTGAGCTATCGGGGATCAGCTCTGGCTCCGTCATTTTATAAGGCCCGGCCCGCCTACCCGCAAGGGGAGTCCGGTCGTACCATCCCCTCCAGCCCCGCGCCCCGCCCTCGTCCGTGGAGCCGCCATGCGCCTCGCCACCCTGGCCACGCCGGCCGGCCCTCGCGCCGCCGCCTTCGCCGGCGACCACTACGTCGATCTGTACGCCACCGACCTGACCCTGCCGGCGTCCGTCCGCGGCCTGCTGGCCGCCGGCCCGGCCGCCCTCCGCGCCGCCGCCGCCGCCGCCCGATCGCCGACGGCCGTCCGCGTCCCGGCCGACGGGGCCGCCCTCGGGCCGCCGGTGCCCGACCCCCGCAAGATCCTGTGCATCGGCCTGAACTACCGCGACCACGCCCGGGAAAACAACCGGGCCATCCCGACCGAGCCGGTCCTGTTCGCCAAGTTTCCGACCGCCCTGATTGGTCCCGGCACGCCCATCCGCCTGCCGAAGGTCAGCCAGAAGGTTGACTACGAGGCCGAGTTGGTCGTCGTCCTCGGCAAGCGCGGACGGGACGTGGCCGAGGCCGACGCCCTGAGCTACGTGGCCGGCTACACCGTCGGCCACGACGTCTCCGCCCGGGACTGGCAGTTCAAGGGCGAGGAGAAGCAGTGGACGATCGGCAAGACGTTTGACACCTTCGCCCCGACCGGGCCGCACCTGGTCACGGCCGACGAGGCGCCCGACCCCCACTCCCTGGCGGTCAAGTTGCGGCTCAACGGCGAGACGATGCAGGACTCCAACACGCGGGAGTTCATCTTCACCGTGCCGCAACTGATCGCCTACCTGTCGCAGGTAGTAACGCTGGAGCCGGGCGACCTGCTCTTCACCGGCACGCCGCCGGGGGTGGGGGTGGCGCGCAAGCCACCGGTGTTCCTGAAGCCGGGGGATACGGTCGAGGTGGAGATCGAGGGGATCGGGGTGCTGAAAAACCCGGTTGTCGCAGCTGAATAACAGACGGGGGATGAATTCAGAGACCACCCCTGATTCATCCCCCGTCCGAATTCCTACCGGCAACCGCCCATCAGGAACGCGATGGCAACGATCGGCAGCGGCAGGCCGAGTAACAAGGCCAGGATGCCATAGCTGACTTTACCAACGCGGGTCGCAGTCTGGCGGATCATGGAACCTCCGGGGAGGACAAGGAGTCATAGATGCGGGCGCAACCGGCTTGCGCCACTTGGTGAAGAGGGAACGCAAACCGAATGCCAGTCCCCGGCATCCGGGCCTGCTGGCGTTCCCGGGCCGCAATTCAAGCTATGCTTGGTAGCGGGACAGGCCGGGGGGCAGTCGGTCCGCCGGCAGGCCGAGCGGGTGCGGGGAGTCGTCGAACCGCGAAAACCGTTGCAAGTTGGGCCGCGGAGTGATAGCCTCACTAATTACTGGCGTCGCGGCCGAAGCCCCGGTCGAACGCCGCGTGCATCCGGGGCGTC
>DASXAN010001330.1:0-5868 GCA_036406755.1 Gemmataceae bacterium | reverse complement strand
TGCGCCTTCGGGATGATGAGGACGTGCGTCGGCGCCTGCGGGTTGATGTCGCGGAAGGCCAGGCAGTGCTCGTCCTCGTAGACGATCTGGGCCGGGATCTTCCGCTCGATGATCTTCAGGAAGATGTTGTCCGAAAGCATGGCTCTTGTCCCTTGTCCCGGGTGTGTTGTACAAGGGACCAGGGACGAGGGACAAAGGACAAACGGATTCATGCCCTGGATTGTTGGCATCGACGAGGCGGGCTACGGGCCCAACCTCGGCCCGCTCGTGCAGTCGGCCGTCGCCGCCCGCGTCCCGGACGGCGTCGGCTGCCTGTGGGCGTGCCTGGCCAACGGCGTCCGGCGGGCGGCCGACCCGGACGACGGCCGGGTGCTCATCGACGACTCGAAACTCGTCTACGCCGGCCCGAACGGACTGGCCCGGCTGGAGCGGGGCGTCGTTGGCGTGCTGGCTCAATGCGAGCCGGTCGGCCAATTCCTCGGCGGCGTCGCCTGTGGCACGTCCCTGCCGGACCTCGCGTCCGAGCGCTGGTACGAGCCCGGCGAGTCGCTGCCGATCGCCCTCGACCGCGACGCCGTCGCCGCCCCACCCCCCTGCTTCGCCGACGCGGCGGCCACAGGCCGAATCCAGTTCCACGCGGCCCGGTGCGTCGTCACGCCGGCGCCGCGGTTCAACGCCCTGCTCGACCGCTGGGGGTCGAAGGCCGCGGCGCTCGAACAGGGCGTCATCGTCTTGCTCCGCGACATCCTTGGCGCGGTCGCCGGCGACGAGCCGGTGACGATCGTGATCGACAAGCAGGGCGGCCGGAACTTCTACGCCCCGTGGATCAGCACGGCCCTGCCGGACGGGTGGGTCATGCCGGTCCGCGAGTCGGCCCTGCGGAGCGAATACCAGGTGCTCGGCCTGGGCCGGGAGGTGCGGCTGGTATTCCTGCCGCGGGCCGACTCGGACGCGCTGCCGGTGGCCCTGGCGTCGATGCTGGCGAAGTACCTGCGGGAAGTGTTCATGCGGCAATTCAACCGCTTCTGGGTCGGGCACGTCCCAGGACTGAAGCCGACGGCCGGCTACCCGGGGGACGCGAAGCGGTTCTACGACGCGATCCGGGCGGCGATGGAACGGCTGGAGATGGGCGAGTGTCAGGTCTGGCGGAGGAAGTGACGAAACGTCAGCCGCGCTCTACCTTCGTTCGCTCGTCGATCGCGATGCTCGACAGCTCGCCGTTGTCCTTGGTGAAATGCACCACCGGCACAACGATGTCGTCCTCCGGCACCCGCTCCGTCGAGAGGCCCGTCGCCAGGTAATCGACGTGCCGAAACACGCCGCCGGTCACCGCCGGCCAGACGCGGGCGCCGACCCGGACCGTCTGCGTGATCTTGATCCGGTCCCCCGGCTTCAGCGACGTGAGCAGCGCCGCCAGCTGCGGGTCCACCTTCTGCGTCGCCGAGGTGATGGTCAGCGCCGGCTGGGTCACGACTCCTCCGCCTGCTTGGACGCGCCGCGGACCAGGGCGATCCGGCCGGTGCGGGCCAGCTCCACGATCCGGTACGGCCGCATCAGGTCGATGAACGCCTCGATCTTGGACTCCTGGCCGCTGATCTCGGCCATCACCGTGTCGTGGTCGATGTCCACCACCCGGCCGCGGAACATCTCCACCAGCAGCGCGATCTCCGTCCGCTGGGCCGGCGTGGCGTAGACCTTGATGAGCATCAGGTCCCGCTCGACGAAGTTCTCGCTGGAGATGTCCAGCACCTTGACGACCGTCACGATCTTGTCGAGCTGCTTGCGGACCTGCTCCAGCTCGGCGTCGTCGCCGTGGACGACGAACGTCATCCGCGACAGGTCGGGCTTCTCGGTCTCGCCGACGGCCAGACTGTCGATGTTGAACGCCCGGCTGGCGAGCATGCCGGAGATGTGGGCCAGGACGCCGGGCTGGTTCTGCACCAGGGCCGACAGGACGTGTCGCATCGGTCGCAATCCCTTCACGTTCGGACACGGTTCAAGGTACGTCGGGCCGCGCGATGCGGCAACTCACCGCTCTCAAGCCCACGCGTGGCATCGCGTGGGTTCGCAGTCGGTATTGCAGTCTGCCGCCGCCGTGCTATACCCGCCCGTTGCGCCGGGGCCGTCCCCGGCTCGGGGGAGGGCCCATCGATGGCGGCGACCCGTCAGGCCGTCTGGCTGCTGACACTGACCACACTCGCCGCGGCCGGCTGCTCCGGCGCCTCCCCAAACTCGCGATCCTTCTCACTTGACCTGCCCACCTGGGACGGCATCCGCGCCGCCGCCAAGCCGCCCGATCTCGGCCCCTTCAACCCGTTGGACTCGCACGCCGCCCGGCTGGAGGTCACGCCGCTGGAATCGACCGGGCCGACCCGGGCGGACTTCCTCGTCGTGGCCACGGTGACCGACGAAGACGGCCAGCCGCGCCACGGCCGGCGGGTCGAGTGGGCGGTCGAGGGCGTCGGCAACATCGTCGAGGTGGACGAGAGCGGCATTCTCACCGGCCGCGGACACAAGGTCGATCACCAGCACGCCGTCTCCTACACGGACGCCAAGGACCACACCCTCAAGGCGGCCGACGGCCGGGACGTCCGCATCCTGCCGGGGCAGACCTGGTGCCTGGTTACGTCGGCCGTCGAGGGCGATACGCAAATCACCGTCCACGCCCCGGAGATCGCCAACTGGGAGCGGCACAAGGTGATCGCCACCCGCCACTGGTGCGACGCCGAGTGGCGGTTCCCGCCGGCGACCGCCTGCCCGGCCGGCGGCACCCCCGTGCTGAGCACGCAGCTGGTGCGGGCGGCCGACCGCCAGCCGCTGGCCAACTACAAGGTCCGCTACCGCATCCTCGACGGCCCGTCGGCGGAGCTGCTCCCGACCCGCACCGCCGAGGCCGAGGTCCTTAGCGACGCCGCCGGCCAAGCCAAGGTGACGATGTCGGAACTCGCCACCCGGCCCGGCAACACCCGCGTGGCCGTCGAAGTCGTCCGGCCGGAGGCGACCGGGCCGGGCGTCGTCGTCGGCCGCGGCGAGACGGCGGTGCAGTGGCAGGTGCCGCAGATCGCGCTGGCCGTGTCCGCCCCGCCGACCGCCGCCGTCGGCCAGGACGTGCCGGTGACGGTCACGCTGTCAAACCCCGGCTCATCACCGACGCAGCCGGTGGCGGTGCGGCTGCCGGTCCCGCAGGGGATGCAGTACGTCGCCAGCGATCCGCCCGCCTGGACGGACGGCACGCAAGCCGTCTGGCAGTTCCCGGCCGTGCCCGGCGGCGGCAACCTGCCGCTGCGGGCCACGCTCCGCGCGCCGACTTCGGGCGTCATCACCGTAGCGGCGGCGGCCCTGACCCGCGACGGCCTGCGGGCCGACGGCCAGGCGACGACCCGCGTGGCCGCGCCGCAACTCCGGGTCGGCGTCGAGGGGCCGAAGGCGTGCTCGCCGGGCGACGCGCTGCCGCTGGAGGTGTCGGTGGCGAACACGGGGACCGGACCGGCCACCGCCATCAAGCTCCGCGCCGAGTACGACGCGGCCCTGGCCCACGAGAGCCAGGCCAAGATGCTCGAAGTCGAGGTGGGCACGCTGGAGGCCGGCCAGTCGCAGACGGTGCCGCTGACGCTGACCGCGACCCGGGCCGGCCGGCCGACGGTCCGCGTCGTCGCCGTCGCCGACGGTAGCTTACGCGGCGAGTCGGCCCACACGATCGCCGTCGCCCAGCGGGCGCTGCACCTGGACCTGACTGGCGCCCCGGCGCGGTACGTCAACCGCCCGGGGACGTGGGACGTGCACGTCACGAACGCCGGCGAAGTGCCATTGACCAACGTGCGGGTGCGGGTGCCGCTGTCGCGCGACCTGCGGTTCCAGTCGGCCAACGGCGGCGGCCAGTTCGTCGCCGGCGACGTGGTTTGGGCCGTCGGTGAATTGCCGCCCGGCGAGCGGCGTGACCTACAACTGACGGCAACGCCGCTGACGGCCGCGTCGCAGGCGTCGCTGGCCGGCGTGGCGACTGCCGACAAGGTGCCGGAGCAGCGGGCCGAGGCGGCGTTCGAGGTGATGGGAATGGCGGTGCTGCGGGCGGAGGTCGTGCCGCCGACCGAAGCGGTGGCGGCCCGCGGCAAGGCCGTCATCACGGTCCGCGTCACCAACCAGGGGACGCTCGCGGCCCGGCAGGTGGCGGTGGTCGCGGTCGTACCGCCGCCATTCCTGGCGCCGCGGTTCGGCACCGGCCCGACCGTCGGCCGGGTGCGCGGCGAGCGGGTCGAGTTCGCCCCGGCCGAGCGGATCGAGCCGGGTCAGACAGTCGTGTTCCAGGTGGAAGTCGAGGGCGGCCAGCCGGGCGACGGCCGGGTGCGGGTCGAGGTGCGATGGGACGCCGCGCCGGCACCGTTGGTGGTCGAGGAGGCGGTCCGCGTCGCGGCGGCCGGCCGCTGAGCTGCAAGCGGCTTACGCCATCGGCTCGCGGCGGATGACCGGCTCGACGTTCGCCTGGATCACGTCCACCTCGGCGACCGCCTCGGCCACCGCCGCCGGTGTGTCGAACGCCTCGATGCTCCAGGCCGCCTCCCACCGCCCGCCCGGCGGCAGCGTGACCACTCGGCCGGCCGCCCGCTCCTTCGCCTTGAACGTCGGGAAACAGGTCGCCGGCTCCAGCCCGGTCACGTACCCGTCCTCGGCCGCGGCCGTGTTCTTCCATAGGGTGAAGTACGGTAGCTGCCACACGTCCCACCGCAGGGCCAGGCCCCGCTCGGCCGCCGGGTCGTGTAGCACGGCCAGCGTCTTGCCGCCGTCGCCGCTGGCCGGCACGCAGGCGTACACCTGCTCGGCGAACCCGGCGACCGGCCCGGCGTAGGTGTCCCACGTCTTGACGGCCTGGGCGGCCCACGCCGTCAGCGGCGTCACCTCGCGGACCGGCACCCGCAGCCGGCCGCCCTCCCCGAGCAACGGCAGGCCGTTGTTGCAGTGGTAGAGCAGCTGCACCTCCGCCGGCCGGGCGGAGCAGTTCTCGACCACGTCGTGCACGGTGAGCTTGTTTGAACCCGGGTGGGTCGTGTAGGTCGTGGTCAGTCGCAGGCGGGGGTAGAACAGCCCGCCCTCCTCGACCTGGCCGAAGACGCTGATGGCGTGCGGCGGCTTGCGGCCGACCGCCACCTCAACCCGGTGGGCCGGGGTGTTAGCGATCCGCCCGTGTAGGGTCAGCGGGAAGCCGCCGTCGTCGCCGGGCGGCCCGCACCACGCCAGCCCGCACCGGCACAGCCACTCGTCGAACCCGGTCAGCCAGCCGAGGCCGCCGCGGGCGGACTGGTCCACGAACTTCGGGTGGACCGGCCCGACGACGGGGGCCTGCCAGCCGAGCGGCACGCCGCGGTACGACCCCCGCCACAGGCCCATGCCGCGGGTCGGCAGGATCGACACCTTGAGCGCCCCGTTATCGACCTCGATGAGGTCGATGCCCTCCCGTGGCCCGCCGCGGAGGGTCCGCTTACGGACGGACCACGGCTGTGACGTGGCGACACCCAGCTCGGCGGAGCCGGTGTGGAAGGCGTCGACCCAGACGTCGTGGTCCACGTCGGTGAGGGTGTGGACGGCGGGCATGGGGACCTCGGGAGGCGAAGCCGTTCACGTCACCCCGGCCGCGGGCGCCTCGGCCCGGCTCCGCTCGAACCGCTTGCCGACGAAGATGAATAGCAAGGCCGCGGCGAGTGTGATGAGGGCCGTCACGCCGAAGAACTCGCCGGGCGGGAGCGGGCCGCGCTTGGACGCCGGGTCGGGCAGCGAACCGCCGTAGAACGGCGTCCACAGGATGTTCAGGAAGTTGGCGAGCGTGTTCGTCAGCAGGAAGCAGGCGGTGACATACCCCTTCATGCTCTTCGGGGC
>DASXAN010001329.1:0-3700 GCA_036406755.1 Gemmataceae bacterium | reverse complement strand
GCGGGGTACCCGCGCAGCGGGTCGCCCGGGGGGTGAGGGGAAACGCATCCCGCCCCTCGCCGCACCCTACCGCACATACACAAACTCATCCAAATTGAACAACAGCCACGCCAGCCCCTTCAGCCGGGCCGGGTCGTTGTCGAGGTACGCCAGCGCCTGCGCCCGTTCCGCGGCCGACGGCGGGCGGGCCAGCGCGATCCGGTAAGCGAGGTCCGCCGCGGCCCCTAGGTCGCCGCCGGACTCCTTCCGCACCCGCTCCGCGAACGCCGCCGACGCCCGGTCGATCGCGCCGCTGTTCATCAGGAACAGGCTCTGCGGTGGCGTGACCGTCCGGGTGCGCATCGGGCAGGGCGTCCGGCCGTCGTCCACGTCGAACGCCTGGAGGAACGTCGGCGTCACGTCGCGGCTGGTCGAGTAGCCGCGGACCAGGTAGGCGGCCCGGCGCGTCCGGCCGGCGTCGGCGGATCGGTCGGCCCCGCGCCGGCCGCCTCGGCGGCCGGCGGACGGGGCCGGGTCGAACGACGGGCCGCCGACGGCCGAATCGAGCGTCCCGGCCGCGGCGAAGATCGAATCCCAGATCGGCTCCGCTTCGAGCCGCCGCAGGGGGTAGTGCCAGAGGTAGGTGTTGGTCGGGTCGATCTTGCGGTCGGCCGCGGCGACCGCCGGGTCCGCGGCCGACGCCCGCTTGTACGTCTCCGACGTGATGATCAGCCGGTGCATGGCCTTCATGCGGAACCCGGACCGGACGAACTCGGCGGCGAGCCAGTCCAGCAGCCGCGGGTTCGCCGGCACGCCGCCGAGCTTGCCGAAGTCGCTGGGCAGCTTGTGCAGCCCCTCGCCGAAGTGCCACTGCCAGAGGCGGTTGACCGCCACCCGGGCGAACAGCGGGTTCTCCGCCGCGGTCAGCCAGTCGGAGAACGCCTCGACGCGGCCGTCCCGGAAGTCGGGGGTCGCCGGGCCGAACGGCCAACCGGGCTGAACCGGGTGGTCCTTCTCGGGCCGCTCCGGGTCGCCGCTCGTCAGGACGTAGCTGGTTTCCGTCGCCTTCCTGGGATCGACCTCCACGGTCCAGACCACGGGCAGACCGGTCCGGCGCCGGCCACCGACCTCATTGAGCTGCCGCTGGAATTCCTGATACTTCTTCCGCACTTCCGCGGGCATGACCTCCGTGATCTTGTCCGCGTCGATCCGCAGGACCGGGTAGTAGTCGTCGGCGACCTTCTGCTCCGCGGCGGTCCGCTCCTTCTCGGGCTTGCGGACGACCGCCTGCACGTCCGGCGGGAGCATGGCCACGCGGTCGTCGTAGAGTTTCTGCCGGTACGGGGCGACGAGCTCGTTGAGCGGCCGCTCGACCTCCGCCCGCCGCTTCTCCGCCTCCTCGGCCGCCCGGCCGGCGGCGACGAGGTCGGCCGGGCTGGCCAGCGTCACCTTCCGCACGACCAGCGGGTCGAACAGCGCCTTCATGGCGTAGAAGTCGCGCTGCGTGATCGGGTCGTACATGTGGTCGTGGCATTTGGCGCAGCCGACGGTCATGCCCATGAAGGCGGTGGACACCGTTTCGACGGCCGCGATCGCCAGCTCCTGCCCGTCCTTGCCGTCGCGGATGACCGCCCCGCGGGCCAGGAACCCCAGCGCGAACAGGTCGTCCGGCCGCGGTTCTGACCGCGAGCGGTAGCCGGTCGCCGACATCTGTGTGCGGACGGTCGAGCGGTAGCCGGTGAGCTGGGCGCGGACGAACTGGTCGTAGGGCAGGTCGGCGTTGAGGGCGTTGATGACCCAGTCCCGCCACAGGTGGATGCCCGGGGCGGCGATCATCCGCTCGTCCTCGTCGGCGTACCGCAGCACGTCGAGCCAGTGGCGGGCGTAGCGGACGCCGTGCTGCTCGCCCGCCAGCAGCCGGTCCACGACCTTCTCGTAGGCGTCGGGGGACGGGTCGTTGAGGAAGGCGTCCTGCTCGGCCGGCGTCGGCGGCAGGCCGGTCAGGTCCAGGGACACCCGCCGCAAGAGCGTCCGCCGGTCGGTCGGCCCGGCCGGGGTCAGCCCCTTCGCCTGGCACTCCGCCGCGACGAAGGCGTCGATCGGGTTGGGCGAGTCGGTCACCCCCGCCGGCACGTCCGGGCGGACGACCGGCTTCAGGACCCACAGGTCCGCCGCCTTGTCCGGGGCCGCGGGCCGGGCCGACCCGGCGAGCAGGATCAGGGCGGTCAGGCAGAACATCCGGTTCAGGCGCGCGAGCATGGCCGGCCCCCGGGACGAGTCCCCACGAGCCGCTTATTCTAGCAGGCGGGCGGGCCCCCCGCGACCCGCCCACGGCCGCGGACCGCGGCGTCGGCTTGTATCAGCCCCGGGAAGCGGGCTGAAAGACACACGCCGGGGCGGGGTAATCTCAGATGCCGGTGCCGGGCGGCGGGACTGACCCGCACTCCCGGCCCCGCTTCGAACTCGCCCAGGCGCAACTCATCGGCTGAGTGCCACAGGAGCGCGAGGTCCGCCATGAACTTCCCACGAAACGTTCGCGCCGTCGCGCTGTCGGCCCTCGGCCTCGGCCTGACCGGTTGCTCGACGGCCCCTCCGGGGGCTCCGCCGGCCGCGGCCACGCCGGTCACGGTCAGCTACCCCGTCGAGCGGGAGGTCACCGACTACGCGGACTACACGGGCCGGACCGCCGCGGTCGATTCCGTCGAGGTGCGGGCCCACGTCTGGGGCTACCTGGACAAGGTCAACTTCAAGGAAGGGGCGCTGGTCAAGAAGGGAGACGTCCTGTTCGAGCTCGACGCCCGGCCCTACCAGGCGCTGCTGGAGCAGGCGAAGGCGAAGGTGGCGCAGGACGAGGCGCAGCTGGCGTATGACGACGCCGAATACAAACGGAATCTCGGCCTTGTCAACAGCGGGGCGGTGACCAAGTCCGACCTGGACAAGACGGCCGCGGCCCGGGCGGTGGACATCGCCAACATCGCCGCCGACAAGGCCGCGGTCACCGCCCGGCAGCTCGATGTCGAGTACACGAAGATCACCGCCCCGGTCGGCGGCCGCGTCAGCCGGTACGTCGTCACGGTCGGCAACCTGATCCAGTCCGGCGACCAGGGCGGCGGCACGCTGCTGACCACCATCGTGTCGGTGGACCCGATGTACGTGTACTTCGACGCCGACGAGTACACCGTCCTCCGCGTCCGCCGGCTGATCCGCGAGGGCAAGCTGCCGTCGGCCCGCGACGTCGATCGTCCGGTCTGGCTGGGGCTGGCCAACGAGGAGGGGTTTCCTCACGAGGGGTTCGTCAATGTCGTGGACAACCAGGTCAACCCGAAGACCGGCACGCTGCGGCTGCGGGGGACGTTCCCGAACAAGGACGAGTCCCTCGCCCCGGGGTATTTCGCCCGCGTCCGCTTCCCGATCAGCCCGCGGCACCGGGCCCTGCTCGTCAGCGATCGGGCGATCGACACCGATCAAGGGAGAAAGGTCGTCTACGTCGTGGACCAGGAGAACAAGGTGGTCTCCCGTCCGGTCCAGCTCGGGGCGGTGCACGACGGGTTGCGGGCCGTGGACGAGGGCCTCAAGCCGGGCGAGCGGGTCATCGTCAGCGGCCTTCAGCAGGTCCGGCCCGGCGCCACGGTCGAGCCGAAGCTCGTGGACATGCCGGCGTCGCGGGCCACGGTCGGGCTGACCGGCTCGGCCGGCCTCAAGCCCGAAAAGCCTTGAGGGA
>DASXAN010001328.1:0-1665 GCA_036406755.1 Gemmataceae bacterium | reverse complement strand
CGGCCCTTCGCATGCGCTCCCCCAACCGTCGACGTCGGTCCTGGAGTTGATCGGCAGCCAGGCGGCGGAGATAAGGTGAGACACGGGCTCCGGCACCCGGTGGCCGGGCAGGCGACCCAGCGGCACGGTATGTGGCGGGAGGCGATGTCATGGACGAGGTGACGGTCGGGCTGGCGGCGCTGGAGCGGACGCCGATGTTCGCCGGGCTCGACCGCGAGCACCTCGAGAGTGTGCTGGCGGTCGCGCAGCGGGTGTCGTTCGAGCCCGGGCAGAAGATCGTGGAGCGGGGCGACCCCGGGGACGCCATGTACATCGTGGTGTCGGGCGTGGCCGAGGTGGACGTGGGCGGCCGCTACCACCGGCTGCAGCGAGGCGACTTCTTCGGCGAGATGGCCGTGCTGGCCGGCAAGCCACGCGAGGCGACCGTCAAGGCGGTCGAGCCGCTGGAGGCGCTGCGGATCCCCGCCGACGAGTTCCAGGCGTTCCTGGGCGACAACCCCCAGATCGCCCTGGGCATGCTCAAGAGCCTGGTCGAGCGCCTCCGTGAGGTCCAGGACCGCCTCGACACCTGGATCGGCGGTGTCTGGTAGCCGGGGTCACTTGGCGTCGCCGTAGCAGTCGGCCACGGCCACGGCCAGGGGGAACCGGACGGCGGTGTCGCCGAACACCAGCCGGCGGCTCTCCTCGGCGGCGTCGGCGACCACCTCGGCGACCCACTCGGCGTCCTGCTTCGGGCAGTGGACCATCACCTCGTCGTGCTGGAAGAACACCAGGTGCGGGGCGGTGGATGGTGACCAGGGGCCCTCGGGTGCGGCGGCGAGGCGCCGGCGGACGGCCGCCAGCAGGACCAGGGCCCAGTCGGCGGCCGACGCCTGGACGACGAAGTTGCGGGTGAAGCGGCCCCGGTCGCGGGCGACCCGGCGGGCCCGGGCCCCGGCCTCCGGCTCCGGGTCGGCGCCGGGGACCCCGCCGGCGGCGGCCCGCCAGCCGGCCGAGGGCGGCGGGCAGGTCCGGCCCAGCCGCGAGCGGACCAGGCCGCCGGCCTCGCCGGTGCGGGCCGCCGCCTCCACGTAGCCGACGGCGGCCGGGAACCGGCGCCGCAGCACGGTCATCAGCCGGCCGACGTCGCCGCCGTACATGGCGGCCAGCAGGGCGGTCTTGGCCCGGGCCCGGTCGCCGCCGAAGGCGTCGGCGGCCAGGGCGGCGTACAGGTCGCCTCCGGCCGCGGCCCTGGCCAGGCCGTCGTCGCCGGACAGGGCGGCCAGGACCCGCGGCTCGAGCTGGCTGGCGTCGGCCACCACCAGGTTCCAGCCGGGGTCGGCGACCACGGCCCGGCGCAGGGCGTGGGGTATCTGGAGGGCGCCGCCGCCGCGGGTCGCCCAGCGGCCCGACACCACCCCGCCGGGCACGTACTCGGGCCGGAACCGCCCGCCCGCCACCCAGGCGTCCAGCCAGGTCCAGCCGTAGGCGGCGTGCAGCCGCGACAGCTCCTTGTAGGCCAGCAGCAGGGGAACGGCCGGGTGGTCGACCTCGCGGAGGACGTGCGAGCGGGTCGAGGGCAGCGGGGGCCCGGCGGCCGCGAACGCCCGCAGCACCTGGGCGGGCGAGTCCGGGTTCAGCGGCTGCCCGCCGAAGGCGGCCTCGATCTCGGCGGCCAGCTCCTGG
>DASXAN010001327.1:0-11181 GCA_036406755.1 Gemmataceae bacterium | reverse complement strand
ATCGGCCTCATGAACCGGCCCGTGACGGTCGGGGGCAAGACGCTCGAGTTCCGCAGTGTCGTCGATCAGGTGCTGGCCGTCGCATCCGTGACGCTCGGATTGATCCTCGGCCTGTTCGTCCTCGGGATGCTTCGTAGGCCGGTGCGGTCGGGGGCCGCCCTCGTCGGACTCATCGTCGGATTCGTCGTGGCCGGCGGCCTGTGGGTATGGTGGGCCCAGGACAATAGCCGGTTGGCGTGGCCCTGGCTCGCCCCGGCCGGGACGCTGACTACAACGATTATTGCTCTGCTCGCCAATGCCCTTGGGACCGCCAATGTCGCTGGACCGACTCCAGACCGAAGCCCGTAACCCGGCCTCCGCGAACCTCGATGAGCTGACGCCGCTCGAAATCGTCCGGCTGATGAACCGCGAGGACGGCCGGGCGGTCGAGGCGGTCGGGTCGCAGGCCGACGAGATCGCCCAGGCGATCGAGGTCATCGCCGCCCGGCTCCGGGCCGGCGGCCGGCTCGTCTACGGCGGCGCGGGCACGTCCGGCCGGCTCGGTGTCCTCGACGCCACCGAGTGCCCGCCGACGTTCAACGCCCCGCCCGGCCAGGTCGCCGGCATCATCGCCGGCGGCCCGGCTGCCCTGACGCGGGCCGTCGAGGGGGCCGAGGACCACCCCGAGTTCGGCGAGCAGGATCTGAAGGCCCTCAGCTTCTCGGCCAAAGACGTGTTCGTCGGCATCGCCACCAGCGGGCGGACGCCGTACGTCCTCGGGGCGTGCCACTACGCGCGGTCGGTCGGCGCGGCCGTGATCGGACTAGTGTGCAACACCGAGTCGGAGTTGGACCCACACGTGGACTTGATGATCCGCCCAGTCGTCGGCCCCGAGGTACTCAGCGGCTCGACCCGGCTCAAGGCCGGCACGGCGACGAAGCTCGTGCTGAACACGCTCACGACCGGGGCGATGGTCCGCCTGGGCAAGTGCTTCGGCAACCTGATGGTGGACCTGCGGGCGACGAACACCAAGCTCAAGGCCCGGACCAATCGCATCGTCCGCACCATCACCGGGCTGGATGATGCCGCGGCCGCGGCACTCTTGGATCGGTGCGACGGCGAGTTGAAAACGGCCCTGGTGGCGCAGCAGGCGAACGTGCCGCCGGACCGGGCCCGGGCGATGCTGGCCGAACACGGCGGCCGGGTCGGCGAGGTCCTCCGGGCCGCCGGCCGTCCGGCGGACAGCGGCGTGGCCGACGACCTGGTGATCGGCGTCGACGGCGGCGGCAGTACGACGGTGGCCCTGGTGGCGACGGCGACGGAAATCATCGGCCGGGGCGAGGCCGGGCCGTCGAACATGCAGGCCGTCGGCGTGACGCGGGCATTCCGGGCGATCGAGGACGCCGTGTCCGCCGCGTTCGCCGCCGCCGGCCGGCCCCCGGCGACGGTGCGGGCCGCCGTCCTCGGCCTGGCTGGGGCGGACCGGCCGCAGGAACAGACACTCGTGCGGTCGTGGGCGGAGCGGTTCGGGCTGGCGAAACAGGTCGACGTCGTCAACGACGCACAGGTGCTGCTCGCCGCCGGCACGCCGCAGGGCTGGGGCATCGCCCTGGTGGCCGGGACGGGGTCGATCGCGTTCGGCCGCCGGCCGGACGGCCGCACCGGGCGGGCGGGCGGCTGGGGCTACCTCCTCGGCGACGAGGGCAGCGCCTACGCCCTGGTCATGAGTGCGCTGCAAGAAATCGCACACGCGGCTGACGGCCGCGGCCCGCCCACGCTCCTGACCGAGCGGTTCCTGGCCGAGCTAGGCGGCGAGCGGCCGATGGACCTGATCCCGGCCGTCTACCGCGGCGGCTGGGACCGGACCGCGCTGGCCAGCCTCGCCCCCATCGTGCTGGAGGCCGCCGAAAAGGGCGACTCGGTCGCCGCCCGGATCGCGGCCCAAGGGGCGCACCAATTGGCGCTGACGGTCGCCGCCGCCGCCATGCGGCTGGAACTGCCGCCCGACAAGCTGCCGCTCGCCATGACCGGCGGGACGCTGCTGAACTCCGAGCACTACCGCCAAGGCGTGATGCAAGGTCTGGACCGGTGCGGCATTCACGCCGATCCGGTGACACTTGTCCACGACCCGGCTGAGGGGGGAGTGCGGCTAGCTCGGCAGGCGGCGGCCGCGACGTGACATTACCCACGTTCCGCAGCTTCACGCCGGCGGCGAAACTGGTCTCGGAAAAACTGCGAAAAGCGCTTGCCAAGCGCGGCGGTCGGTGGGTAGCCTGTCCGCACCCCATGGACTGGGGCGGTCGCCACACTCGCAGGGAGGCAGCGCGATGGGCAGGACGCTCAACCTGTGCGAATGTCTGTTGCACATGGGCCGGGACTGGCAGTCGGCCGGGCGGCTGGTCGAGGCGTCGCGGGTCCTACTGCGGCTGGCCGGGTTCCGCGACCTGCCGGCGGTCATCGCCGAGGAGGCCCACGCCCGGCTGGCGACCATCTTCCTGCAGCTCCGCGAGTTCAAGAAGGCCCGCCGACACCTGACCAGCGTCCTGTTCTTCCGGCCCAGCCACGCCCCGTACTATTTCCAGCTCGCCAGCGCCCTGCACCATGACGACGAGGCCGACCCGTTCCGGGCCGTGCGGTACTACCGCCAGGCCCTGCGGCTGGACCCGGACCAGCCGCGGTGGTGGGCCGACTTCGGCCGGCTACTGCTGCAAACCGGCAAGACGCAGAAGGGTGTGGGGGCGCTGCGGAAGGCGGTGAGCCTGGACGCGGACGACCCGGTGATCGTCGGCCGGCTGGTCGAAGGGCTGTGCCTGGCCGACCGCTGCGGCGAGGCCCGGAAGGTGCTGCGGGAGGCCCGGTTCCGCCACCCGCGGGATGCGCGGTTCCGGAAACTGTGGAACGATTTCCAGTTCCGCCAGGTGAGCGAGTCGCAGGGCGAAAAGCCGGTGGCCCCGGAGCCGGTGATCCTGCCGTTCGTCCGCCGGGCGTCGCTGCCGGAAGTGCCGCAGGCGGGGACACCGGGGCGCATCGTCCGGCTGGATCAGGCGTCGAAGTCGGCTCCGCACCTGCCGCGGCCGGCGTGGCTGCCCGATACCAAGCATGCTCCATAACGCGGTCAGTGCCTTGCTCCGGCGCGTCGGCGGTCGGCCGTGCTTCCGCATTCACGGCCGGGCGAGCTACGAGCCGGACTGGCACGTGATCGACGTGTTCGCCGAGCCCCGCCGAAACCTGGCGAGCCGCTGGCCGGCCTGCGCCGGGACGTGTATCACCTGGACGGCCAACGTCATCGCGGTCGGCTGGGACTTCGCCGAAGAAGTGCTGCGAGAGCAGACGCGCGAACCGCCATCGCGGGACCGGCCGGTCGTCGTGTGCGGCGGCCGGCTGCGACATAGCCGCCCCGGCGCGTGTGGCCCGCCGTCGGCGAGTGAAGTGCTGGCCCACGAGTGCGGGCACACGGGCCAAGCCCGGCGGATGGGCGTCTGGTACTGGCCGACCGGGGCGGCGCTAACGCTCTTCCGCGAGGGTGGGCGGTGGTGGAACCGCTTCGAAAATGAGGCCAGCGCGACCGGCCATTTCGGCGGCATCGTCAACGGGTCGGTTTGTCCGGAACTGCTGCCGGGCGTTGCCGGATAGCGGCGCCCGTCGTCAGGGTCACTTCTTCGTTTCGAACACGCGCGGGTAGAACACGGCCGGGTGGCCGTCCGCGTCCCGGAAGCCCGGGAACTTCGACGGGTTCAGCCACAGCACGTACGTCTTGCCCGGCTCCACTTTACCGGCAGCACGCACGTCCGCTTGTCCGCCTCGAAGTGCGGCTTGCCGTTGAGCTTCGGGAACGTCTCGTCCGAGATCTGCGACCAGGACCAAGACTTGTCGGCCATGTCCTTGCTGAACCTCACCTTGATCTCGGTCACGGCGGCCGCGTCCACCTGTGTGTCCCCGGCCTGGGGGAGCGTCCTAACGACGACCGGCGGGGAGGCCTTGACCGAATGCTCCCTGGCGTCCGACTTGTCGCCGTCCGCGGCGGCTTTGGCACGCGCCGGCGGCCGCTCCGTGACCGGATTCCGCGGCCGGTCCTGCCCGACCGCCAGCGCGCCGACCCCGGCCCCGAACACCAGAATGCCGGTTCCCATGAAGACCGCCATCAACCGGAACTTGGCCATCGACACGGCTCCTGATACGGATTCCGCCAGGGCGGTCACGCCGGCCGGGACCGCTCCGGTCGTGTGCCCCGCCGCGAATGCCAGTGCGGCGTCGGCCGCCGCGGTCGCCCGGGCCGGCGTGACCGCCGCCGATAGCCCGTCCCCGTTCGCCAGCATGGCGAGCAGTCCCGCGGACGGGGCGATGCCGCGGCCCGTCAGTCGGGACCGCAGCCGGCCCCGCGCCCATGCCAGGCGGGACAGGACCGTCCCTTCGGGGCAGCCGAGTAGCCGCATGGCTTCGGCCGTGGTCCGCCCTTCAACGTGACACAGCACGAAGGCCGTCCGATACCGGTCGGGCAGGCGGTTGACTTCCTCATCGAGGACCGGCCGCACGTCGGACCAGACGAAGGCGGGCGTGGGGTCATCCGCCGCCACGTCCACGAGCGGCCCTTCGCGGCGGCGGCGGCGGGCCGCCACCGCCCGGCCCCGGAGCGCCGTCCGGCAGGCCACGCCGTAGAGCCAGTTGCCCACCAACCGCGGCCGGGCGATCCGCTGCGCCTTCCGCGCCAGGACCATGAAGGTCGCCTGGAAGGCGTCGTCCGCGTCGGGCGTGTCGCCGAGGGTCCGCCGGCAGACGCCCAGGACGACCGGCCCGTGGCGGCGGACCAGTTCGGCGAACGCCGCCTCGTCCCGCTGGGCGACGAAGCAGCGCAGCAACTCGTCGTCGGGGCCGTGGGCGGCGGCCACCCGCCGCAGGAACCGTGCCGTCGGACTCGGGCGTGCGCTCGCCATTTCCACCTGCCGACCGGATCATGCCCTCACCCTGTACTGTCTTGGGACCGGCCGGGGCTTCGATTTTTTCCGGCCGTGGGCCGGGATCAGCCGATCTGCACGACCTCCCGCTGCTCGCCGCCGGTGACGTTGACGCCGCCGGCCGCGTCGATGAAGACGTTCACCTCGCTCCGCACCCCGAACTCCGGCAGGTAGATGCCCGGCTCGACGGAGAAGCACGTCCGCGGCAGCACCCGCCGCGTGTCGTGCGTCTCCAAATCATCCATGTTCGCGCCGTTGCCGTGGTCCTCTTCGCCGATCGAGTGGCCGGTCCGGTGGATGAAGTAGTCGCCGTAGCCGGCCCGCTCGATCACGTCCCGGGCCGCCCGGTCCACCTGCCAGCCCTGGAGCTGCTCGCCGTTCGCGAAGGCGTCGCGGACGCGGCGGATGGCCGCGTCGCGGGCGGCGGCGACGACGTTGAATACCTCGACGACCTTGGGCGGCACGGCCCGGCCGACGAACGCCACGCGGGTCAGGTCGCTGTACACGGCGCGCGGCTTGTGTACCTTAGCCCACAGGTCCACCAGCACGAAATCGCCCCGCTTGATGACGCCATCGCTGCCGGCCTTCGGCTCGTAGTGCGGGTCGCCGCTGTGCGGGCCGACGCCGACGATCGGCGGGTGATCGCTCGTCACGCCGTTGGCGGCGAAGTGCCGCAGGATGCACTGCTGCACCTCCGTCTCCCGAACCGACCCGCCGCCGGCGGTTCGCTCGCCGATGAACCGCCAGACGACGTCATAGGCCGCGGTCGTGTGCTTCGTCGCCTCCTGGTGCATGGCCCACTGGTCGTCGTCCCAGCACGCCTCGAACATCTGGATCAGGTCCCCGGACGGCACGACCGCGACGCCGCAGGACTTGACCAGCTCGATCGTGCCCGCGTCCACGCGGGAGATGTACGGGTTGGCATTCCGCGGGACGTACTCCATCGCCACCGTCTTCACGCCGCGGACTAGGTCGGCGACGCCGGCCTCCAGCTCTTGCCACGTCAGATAGGATTGTGGGGCACCGGGCACGTGGTCAAGCGCGTGCGGCTCAATGCGATGCAGCAGCTTCCGCGGCTCGCCGCGGCCCGGGATGAAGTAGAACCACCTGCGGGTGAGCATGGCGGCATCGGGGACTTGCAGCACCCGGCGGGCGAGTACGTTCGACCCGCGGAAGTCGTAGAGCAGCCAGCCGTCGACGCCGAGGTGTTGCAGGGCCGCCTGGATCGCGGGGATGTCGGGCATGGTAGTGGGTCCTTGTGAGGACTGCGACGCGGAGGGACGACCGGGTGAGAATAGGGTACAACGGATGATGGCCGATGAACATGCGATTCGCCCGCACTGTCACCGACGGCCGGAGTGTGGACCCGACCCCGTTCGACCTGCCGCTGACCGACCCGCGGCACCCGTTCCACGCCGAACACATGGCGATGGCACTCGACGAGGCCGCCACCGCGGCCGCCGAGGACGAGGTGCCCGTCGGCGCCGTCATCGTCTCCTTCACGCGGGGGGTGCTGGCCCGCGCCCACAACCAGCGGGAACTGCTCCACGACCCGACCGCTCACGCCGAAATGATCGCCATCACGCAGGCCGCGCAGGCGCTACAATCGTGGCGGCTGGACGGCTGCGCCCTGTACGTGACCCTGGAGCCGTGCCCGATGTGTGCCGGGGCCGTCGTCCAGGCCCGGTTGCCGCTGGTCGTCTACGGCTGCGCGGACCCCAAGGCCGGGGCGTGCGAGACGCTCTACCGTATCCCGGCCGACCTTCGCCTCAACCACCGGGCCCAGGTCGTCGGCGGCGTGTTGGCCGACCGCTGCGCCGGCGTCCTATCCGACTTCTTCGCCGCCAAGCGACGGCTCGGCAAAAAGTGAGCGACCCGCGCGCCCACTCCCGTCGCCCCGTCCGCCACCCAGGACAATCACTGTGGTGACATGTTGCCCGGGCGGCCACCGTGGTATCCTGACGATAGTCTCTTGAGATGCGAGATTCCCGGCCCGGAAGGGTTTGGAGCACAACGATGAAGCGACTAGCAGCGGTGGCGGTGGCAGCGTGCCTGGCGGTGGCCTCGGCCTGGGGTCAGTCTCCCCGCGTTTGGACCCAGCCGACCGTGCCGGCCCCACAAGTCCTTGGCCGGCTCAATTTGCGACTGGGCTGGCAGACCGGGATCCCGGTTATGGGCTACCGCGACGGAATTGCGACGATTCAGAACCTCGGCGACATGATCATCGTCCAGACCCGTCGGGGGGCGGTTATCGCCCTCGACCCGGCGACCGGGGCAGCCCGCTGGCACACGGCCGTCGGTCTGGCGTTTCCAATCGTCCACCGCGTCGGCTACAACGACACGCTCATCCTGGTCGCGAACGGCACTCGCATCTTCGCGCTGGATCGGGCGACGGGTAAGGAGTTGTGGGACGTGGACCTGCCCGGGTCGCCCTCCTCGCCCCCGACGGCCGACACGGAGGCGTTCTACGTATGCCTGGCGAACGGGCGGCTGTCGGCCTATGCGTTCCCGATCGAAACCGCCCCGGTGCCGAGCCCACCGGGAACCGGCACGGGGCGCGCCGGCCGGCCGCAGGAGCCGGCGGCCCCGCTGTCCAGCGGTCCGGCCGCCGCGTCCGGGTCCGGCGCCGTCCGCACACAGCCAGTGCCCGCCCGGCCGTCTGCCGGCGGGAACACTCCGGCGGCGGCGGCCGGCCCGCCCCCGGCACCGGCTGCCAGTACGGGCCGGACGGCCACCGTCAGCGCGGCCACCAGCGGTCGGTCGGTGACGACAGCGGTCCAGGCCAGCGGCGGAAGAACCGCCGTCGGTGGCAGCGACGTAAACCGCGCCGGCCACGGCCCGGCCGCCGCCGGCGGTCCGCGGCTCCTGTGGGACTACCAGACCAACCTCCGCATCTTGGAGCGGCCGGTCTTCGGCGACAAGACGGTGTTCGTGATCGGCACCGGCCGGCAGGCCGTCTTCATCGACAAGGCCACCGGCACCCGGCCGCTCGACGTCACTGCCGACGCCGCCTTCTCCGCCCCGCTCGGCCAGTTTGGCGAAATCGTCTATGCTGCCTGCGTTGACGGCAGCGTGTACGCCTTCGACCTGGTCAACCGGGTGACGCTCTGGCGGGTCACCGCCCATGGGCCGGTCACCGAACGACCGGTGCCGACTGACGAGGACTTGTTCGTCACGGCCGAGCAGGGCGGGGTCGGGCGGTTCGTTCGGGCCACTGGCGAGATGCTCTGGCAGAACCCGGCCGCCGTCCGGTTCGTGGCGTCGAACCCGAAGTTCGTCTACGCGTTCGACGGGACCGGCCGGTTGCTCGTGCTCGACCGCATCCGGGGCACGACCCTGACCGCTCTGGACGCCCGCGACTTCACTGTCGCCTATTCGAACGCAGTCACCGACCGCCTGATCCTGGGGGCCAACGACGGCACGCTGGTCAGCCTGCACGACCGGGCCTACGCCCAGCCGGTTCGGCTACGCAATCCGCTGGCACCTCCCGCGCCGGCCGCGGCGACACCGCCCCCGCCCGCCGGGGAGGCCCCCAAGCCGCCGGACCGGCCGAGGCCGGAAGCGCCGGCCGAGCCAGGGGCATCCCCGCCCGCCCCGGCCAAGCCGGCCGCCCCGCGAAGTGGGAACAGGCCGGCGGGCGGGACCCCGCAGACCCCGGCCGCGCCCACGCAGCCACCAGCCCCGCCGCCGCCCGGCTGACGGCGGTTCGCGGCCCGCCGTTCTCCGTCGAACATCAGCCCCCGGGTGGACGGCCCCGGGGGCTGGGAGTTTTGGGACATGGTCCGCTGGCGGGCCGGGGTGATTGTGTTGCTGGCGGCCCTGGTGGGCGCGCCGCTCGTCCTGCCGTTTGCCGAACTGGCCGCCGACCCGGCCGCATGGGCGGCCTGGCGCGACGCCCCACGGCTATTTGAACTCGCCCGCACCACTGCCACGCTCGTCGCCAGCGTCCTGGTCATCGACCTGCCGCTCGGCATCATACTCGCGGTCCTGTTGTATCGCAGCGACATGCCCGGCCGCGTCGCCCTCCGCCGCGTCGTGGTTGTTAGCCTGTTCGTGCCCCTGCCGCTGTTGACGTCGGCCTGGCAGGCGGCGCTCGGCGGGGGCGGGTGGCTTGGGCCGACCGACCCCGGCCGGCCGTGGGCCGTGGGCATGAGGGCCGCCGTCTGGGTCCACGCCGCGGCCGGGCTGCCGTGGGTCGTCTGGCTCGTGGGGCAGGGGCTGTGCTGGGTCGAGCCGGAGGCCGAGGAGGACGCCCGGCTGGCGGCCGGGTCGGGCCGCGTTCTCTGGCGGGTGACGCTCGCCCGTGCCCGCGGCGCGATCCTGGCGGCCGCGGCCTGGGTTGCACTTCTGACGGCACAGGAAATCACCGTCACGGACATGACGCAGGTCCGCACGTTCGCCGAGGAGGTCTACACGCAGTTCGTCCTGCCGGATGCGGCCGGCGGCCTGGCCCCGGACGTGTCGGTAGCCCGGGCCGTCGCCGTCGCGCTGCCGCTGACCGTCCTGGTTGCATTGGCGGTCGGCCTTGCGGCATGGCGGTGGGAGTGGGCCGTGCCGCCACTCGGGTCGGCCCCGGAGCCGCGACCGCTGGTGGAACTAGGGGCGGGGCGGTGGCCGGCGGCGGCCGCCGTGTTGGCGGTGGTCGGCGTATTCGTCGCCGTGCCGGTGGCGAGCTTGGTCTGGAAGCTCGGGCTACACGGTTACCCGGCGGCGTGGTCGGCGACGACCGCGGAACACTACCTCGCGCTCGTGACGCGGGTCCACGCCGGGCTGATCGCCGAGAGCCTGTCGGCGGCGGCGGTCGCAGGGCTGATTGCGGCCGGGCTGGCCCTGATGGCATGCTGGCTGGCGCGGGACTCGTGGGCGGTGCGGGCGGTGCTGGTGGCCGTGGTGGCGCTGGCGTGGGCGGTACCCGGACCGGTGGCCGGGGCAGGGCTGAAGGCGGCCATCGAACGGCTGGTCGATGCCGAAGAACGGCTCGCCGGGCCGGGGCCGGTGCGGGCGGCGCTTTACGACGGGCCGTCGCCGGCCCCGGTGGTGTGGGCGAACATCGTGCGGTTCTTTCCGTGTGCGGTGGCACTTCTCTGGCCGGTGGTCCGGCTAGTGCCGGACGTGCTGACCGACGCGGCCCGTGTAGACGGGGCCCGGCCGGGGGGTGAACTGCGGTACGCCATCTGGCCGCTGGCGGCGCCGGCAACGGGCCGGGCCGCGGTCGCCGTGGGGGTGTTGGCCCTCGGCGAATTGAGCGCGAGCAAGCTGGTGGCGACGCCCGGGGGCGGCACGTTCGCCCACGAGGTGTTCACGCGGATGCACTACGGCGTTGCAAACCATCTGGCGGCGCTGTGCCTGTTGCTGCTGGGCGTGGCGGTCGTCCCGACGACGCTGTTATTGTTCATCCGACGTGCGGGCTTCGCGCAGGTCGGCAACGGTCAGTGATGCCGGTGATTGTCGTGGCGGGGACGGGTCAGGGCGCGGACTGGCGGAATTCCTCCAGGGGCAGTTCGACCGCCTCGCCCGTCTCGGCACTGCGGGCCACCGCCTCCGTGAATTCCATGTACGCCACGCCGGCCGCGAAGTCGGTGAACCGCACCGGAGCCCCCGTGCGGATCGAGTCCACGAAGTCAGCCTCGACCCGCCAGCCGCCCCGCTTCTCCGCCGGGATCGGGATTTCCCGCAGGCTGCTCGCCCCGGCCACACGCTCGGCCCGCGTGAGGCCGAACAGCTGGTCCGCTTCGAGGTCGTAGTATAGGACGCCCTCGCTGCCGAACAGGCGGATGGACGTGCCGCCTCCGACCGGTGTCACGCCGCTGAGCTGGTACACGGCCCGCGCCCCGTTCTCCAGGACCGCCAGCGCCTGGACGCTGTCCGGCGTGCCGACCCGCCGGCGGACGCCGCCCTCCGGGTCGATCCGGGCCGGGATGAAGGCGTGGACCTGGGCGATGACCCGCACCGGCGGCGGCACCCACCGCGTCAGCGTCTCGTGCAGGATGCCGAGTTGGAGCATGTTCAGCCCGGAGAGTGCCCCATCCTGCCGCCAGTGCAGCGGCGCATTCGCGTCGGCCAGTGACCCGCTGCGCCCGACCACCTCGACCTCCCGCAACTCGCCGAGGAAGCCGCCGTGGTTCAGTTCCTTCACGACGGCGTCGCCGGTCAGGCCGAACGGGCTTGGCACGACCTGGGCGACAAGGTCAGGGTGCCGGCGGGCTTCGGCGGCCATGCGGTGCGCCTCGGCCGCGTTCATCGCCAGCCG
>DASXAN010001326.1:0-2849 GCA_036406755.1 Gemmataceae bacterium | reverse complement strand
GGCGGCGGGAAGGCGGCGCCGGCGGCCAGCCACGGCCGCAGCGCCTCGGCCACCTCCGCCGGCGTCGGGAACCGGTCCGCCGGGGCCTTCGCCATCATCCGGTCGAGGACGATCGCCAGCCCGGCCGGCACGTCCGGCCGCACCTCGCCGATCGGCCGCGGGGCCTTCGTCTGGTGGCAGACGAGCTTCTGGGCGACCGTCCCGTCGGCGAACGGGGCCTTGCCGGCGAGCAGGTAGTAGAGGGTCGCCCCGAGGCTGTAGATGTCGGCCCGGATGTCCACCTCGTGGCTGTCCACGGCCTGCTCGGGGGCCAGGTAGTCGGCCGTGCCGAGCACCGCCTGGTCGTCCAGCCGCCGGGTGAGCGGCTCGGCCTCGTCGCCGAGGAGCCGGGCCAGGCCGAGGTCGAGCACTTTCACGACGCCGGAGCGATCCAGCAGCAGGTTGGCCGGCTTGACGTCGCGGTGGACCCAGCCGGCCTCGTGGGCGTGCTGCAGCCCCAGCGCCGCCTGGGCCACGTAGTTCGCCGCCGCGCCCGGCCCGACCGGGCCCCGCCGCTTGACCAGCTGGTGCAGCGACACCCCCTCGACGTACTCCATGACCAGCACGTAAAGGACTTCCTTGCCGGTGTCTTCCCGGTCGATGTCGTAGGCGCGGACGATGTTCGGGTGGTCCAAGGCGGCGACGGCCCGGGCCTCCCGCAGGAACCGCTCGACCATCGCCGGGTCCTTGGTCAGCTTCGCCGGCAGGATCTTCAGCGCCGACCGGCGGCGCATGAGCGTGTGCTCGGCCAGGAACACCTGGCCCATGCCGCCGGCACCGAGCGGGCCGAGCACCTTGTACTTGCCGGCGAGGATGAAGTTCCGCCACTTGCCCTGGAGCAGTTGCTCGACCTGGAAGGGGGTGAGCAGGCCGTCGCGGACGAACCGGGCGGCCAGCTCCGGGGCGTCCACCGGCGGCCCCTCGGCGGCGCTGCGGCGGAGCTGGGCGTCCAGGAGGTCGGCCGTGAGCAGGCCGCTCTTGCGGAGGGCGTCCAGGAACCGGTCGGAGGATACCGCGGGCATCGGCGCACGTCGCTCGCAAGGGTAACCACGGACGGGGCGCGGGCCGCGGCGGAAAGTCCAATTGTCGGGGGTTTGACGTTCGCCGATTGTACCACGGCCGGGGCGGGTTGAGAACCCGTTCGGCCAAGAAAAAGCGATTCACTTCACCGGCAGCCGCCACAAGCGGGCCAGTTTATCCCGCCCGCCACTGGCCACGTGCTTGCCGTCCGGGGCGACGGCCACGGCCAGCACCGGCTGCTCGGACGCGGGGAACCGGTGCAGCTCCCGGTCCGGGTTCAGGCCCCACACCCGCACGGTCCCGTCCTTGACGGCCAGCACCAGCCGCCCGTCGGGCAGGCCGACCGCGCTTTCGACCGCGTCCGTCGTCGCCACCGGCGCCGGGTGGACCGCCCCATCCGGGTCCCACCGCACCACCGTCCGGTCGCAGCCGAACAGGATCCGCCGCCCGTTCGGGCACAGGCTCAGCCGGTACACCATCTTCGGCGCCTGCTTCCGCAACGTCACCTTGCCGGTGTCCAGGTCCCACAGGCACAGGATGCCGTCCTCGCCGGCCGACACGGCCCGATGCCCGTCCGGCAGGAACACGGCGGCGGTCACGGTCTTCAGGTGGCCGCCGCTCAGCCGCTTCAACTCCCGGCCCGTCTCCACGTCCCACAGGCGGACGGTCCGGTCCTTGCCGGCGGTCAGCAGCCGCCGGCCGGCCGCGTCGCACGCCACCCACCACACCTCGTCGGTGTGGCCCTTGTAGTCCCGCAGCTCCCGGCCGGTGTCCAGGTCCCACAGGCGGACGTGGCCGCCCCAGCCGGCCGTCGCCACCCGCTTGCCGTCGGGCAGCACGGCCAGCCCGCGGACCGCCTCGTTGTGGCCGGTGAACGTCACCAGCTCCTTGCCGGTGGCCACGTCCCACACGCGGGCGGTCGTGTCCTGGCTGGCGGTGACCAGCCGCGTGCCGTCCGGGGTGAACGCCACGTTCTCCACCGCCCCGGTGTGACCGATGAACTTGCGGATCTCGCCGGCCGGGTCGGGCGGCGGGGCGGGCGTCGCCCCGGCCGGCGGGGGTGCCTTGGGCCGGAAGGCGGCGACGCCGGCGGCGACCAGCGCGACCACCGCCAGTCCGGCGATGATGACCGGCCAGCGGCGGCGGGCCCGCACCGCCATCGTCACCGGGGCGGGGGTCATCGGGCCGGTCTCGCCGGCCCCGGCCGTGTCCGCGGCGACCGGCCGGGGGATGCGGCGGCCGGAGGCGGTCGTCAGCTTCGACGACGACTGGCCGGCCGACTTGGCCCACGACGACTGCGCCCCGGACCGTCCGCCGGCCGGCCCGGCCCCTACCAGTTCGGCCGGCGGCGGGAACGTGGTCTCGCCGGCCCACGGCCGTAGTGCTTCGGCCACCTCGGCGGGCGTCGCGAATCGGTCGGCCGGGTCCTTGGCCAGCATCCGGTCGAGGACGGCCGCCAGCCCGGCCGGCACGTCCGGGCGGCGGTCGCGGACCGGCTTGGGCAGCCGCGTCTGGTGCCACAGCACCCGCTGGGCCGCCGTCCCCTCCGAGAACGGCGGCCGGGCCGTGAGCAGGAAGTAGAAGGTGGCCCCGAGGCTGTAGATGTCGGCCCGGATGTCCACCTCGTGGCTGTCGTTGGCCTGCTCGGGGGCCAGGTAGTCGGCCGTGCCGAGCACCGTGTCGGTGCGGTAGGTGAGCGGGTCCACGTCGTCGCCGAGCAGCCGGGCCAGGCCGAGGTCGAGGACCTTGACGATGCCGAACCGGTCGAGCAACAGGTTGGCCGGCTTGAC
>DASXAN010001325.1:0-4625 GCA_036406755.1 Gemmataceae bacterium | reverse complement strand
GCTCCGCTCCCTCGACCCACCCTACGTCAACCGCACCCGCGCCGCCTGTGCCGCCGCGAACCCGCACATGCCGTGCACGCCCCCGCCCGGCGGCGTCGACGCCGAGCAGATGAACAGCCCCGGGTCCGACGTGGCGTACGGGTTCACGCTCAGCACCGGCCGGGCGAACATCTGCTTCAGCGTGTGCGCCCCGGTCCCGATGTCGCCGCCGACGTAATTCGGATCGTATCGCTCGATGTCCGCCGGGGCCAGCACTTTCCTGACGAGAACGCAATCTGTGAACCCGGGGGCGAACCGCTCCAGCTGCGCCTCCATCCGTCCCGTCATGTCGGCGGTGCAGCCGTTCGGCACGTGGCAGTACGCCCAGGCGGTCGTCTGCCCGGCCGGGGCCCGCGTCGGGTCGAACCGGCCCGGCTGCGTCACGATCAGGTACGGCTTCTCGGCCACCTCGCCGGCCCACGCCGCGGACTCCGACGCCGCGATCTCCTCGATCGGCCCGCCGACGTGCACCGTCCCGGCCCGGCGGCACGCCTCTGCCGTCCACGGGATCGGCTCCCGCAGGGCGTAGTCGATCTTGAACGCCCCGGGCCCGTAACGGAACTTTTCGAGCTTGCGGCGGTAGCGGTCGGTGAGCCGGTCGCCGGCCAGGGTGACGACCTGCTTCGGGGCCAAGTCGAGCAGCACGACCTTGGACGGCGGCAGCTCGGTCAGTGATTTCACCTGACGGCCGGTGACGATTTCGCCGCCCAGCGACCGCAGGTAGGAGGCGAGGGCGTCGGAGAGCGTCTGCGCGCCGCCGCGGGGCGACGGCCAGCCGACGGCGTGCCCGGCCAGCATGAGCATCAGGGCGATCGCCGCCCCCGGCGGGTGGTCCAGCGGCAGCACCGCGTGGCCGCCCATGCCGGCCAGCAGGGCGCGGGCCTTCGGCCCGGTGAACCACTTGTCCGCCAAGCCCTGCACTGACTTCAGCGCCGCCCGGCCGAACCGCAGCGCCGCGATCGGGTGCCGGGGAATGCGGAGCGGGCCGAGCAAGTCCTTGAACAGATCATCGGCCATGCCGACGAGCGCCCCGACCCGCTTGCGGTAGGCGGGGCCGTCCTCGCCCAGCGCGTCGGCGGTGGCGTCCACCGACCGCTCCAAGACGGCGGCGGTGCCGTCGTCGAACGGGTGGGCCGCCGGCGTCGGCGGCTGGACCCACTCCAGGCCGTGCTTGTCGAGGGGCAGTTCCCGGAAGAACGGGGAGGCGACCGCCATCGGGTGGATGGACGAGCAGACGTCGTGGCGGAACCCGGGCAGCGTCAGCTCGGCCGTGCGGGCGCCGCCGCCGATCGTGTCATGCGCTTCGATCACTACGACCGAGTGTCCACTCTGCGCCAAAGCAATCGCGGCCGACAGGCCGTTCGGCCCAGACCCGATCACGACGGCGTCGTACTTGTCGCGGGGCATGGGCCGCTCGGCGGGTGACGGGCGAATGTCACGGGGCAGTGTACGAACCGTACCGCAGGCTTGGCCGTAACCGGCCGGCACCCCGGACCTCGCAAATCCGCTGCCGGGCTTGTCACCGCCGCCGGCCGGGGCGATCATGCCAGCGGCCCCGCGGAGACTCGCCATGCCGTGCCACGACGACGATTACGACGATGATGCCGAGGAGTGGGGTGGTAATGATTGGGACGATTACGAGGCGGACGAGCCGGCCGACGACGAGGGCGACGACACGGTTCCGTGCCCGTATTGCCGCGAGCTGATCCACGAGGACGCCCAGCGGTGTCCGCACTGCGAACGGTACGTCTCCGCCGAGGACGCCCCGCCGGCGCGCAAGCCGTGGTGGATCATCCTCGGGGCGGCCGCCTGCCTGGGGGCCGTGTACTGGTGGATTATGTCCGGCCAGTAATCCGGCCGGCCCTCACCCCCGTCTCATTGCTGGTGGCGCAAACTGGCGGGAGTTTGGCGTCCGTTCCACGACCGTCTCTTTAATGGTGGCGGTTGTCGCCCGAAGAACAGGCAGGATCGTACCGTAAAGCGGCACGGCGATTGCATTTTCCGCGACCGACCTACTCCGCCCAGCTTTCGCAGGGTAAAATTGCCAGTGATGGACGCCGCTAGTCAGGCAGGATCCCGTCGGTCCAGACTCGGGTTCGGCGGCCCCCTGAGCCGGCCGGGCCCGCGAGGGCGTCACCCGTGCCACTGACATCCGTAGACCGCACGCTCTTGCAACGGTGCCTGCAGCACCACAAGGGGGCGTGGAACGACTTCGTCGACCGCTACCTCGGCCTGATCTACCACGTCATCCACTTCACCGCCCACCAGCGGAGCGTGCCGCTGCAGCCGGAGGACGTCGAGGATTTGGCGTCGGAGGTGCTGCTCCAGATCGTCGCCAACAACTACCAGGTGCTGCACCAGTTCCGGGGCCAGAGCAGCTTCGCCGCGTACCTGACGGTGATCGCCCGCCGCATCTGCGTGCACGAGCTGAGCCGGCGGACGGCCCAGGCTGAGGCGCAGGCCCGCCGCCCGCGGGAGGTGGTCGAGCGGCCCAAGGCCGGCGGCCTGGAGACGCTCGAGCAGGTGCAGCGGATGCTCCGCCGACTGCCGGCGAAGGAGCGCGAGGTGGTGCGGATGTTCTACCTGGAGGGGCGGACGTACGAGGAGATCAGCACGGCGTTGAGCATGCCGGTGAACACGATCGGGCCGGTGCTGTCGCGGGCGCGGAAGAAGTTGCAGCAGGGCGGCGGCAACGGGGCGCCGGCACCGCCGGCGGAGCGGAAGGGGTCGGCCCCCAAGGCGGAGAAGAAGGCGGAGTGAAATTCGCCGCTTGCGGCTATGCGGGCACTCGCCGCATAGCCGCAAGCGGCTAGCGGAACGCCCCCGCCCGCTGCACCCCGGTCGGCGTCATGAGCGGCGCCCCGCGGGCCAGGTCCACCTCCCGCACCCCGCTATACGTCGGCCGGGCGAACAGCCGCGGGTTGCTCGCCAGGTTGCCGCTATTCACCCTCACCTTGTCCAGCGTCATCGTGATCGACAGCTTCATCGCCGGCCAGCTGATCTCGATCACCTGCGGGATCACCGTCCCGGACGCGGCGTCGTACTGCACCTTGGCCACCGTCGCTTGACAGACCGGCCGCTGGCCGCCGGCCTCGTACAGGTAGTAACCGACGACCTGCGGCCGGGAGCCCCTCGCCTCGAAGTTGTTCAGCCGCGTCACCTTCAGGATTGGCTGGCCCTGGAGTGACCGCGTGTGTTCGTACAGGTCGAGGAACTTGTTGTCGGCGGTCTTCTTCACCTCCAGCCGTCGCCCGCGGGCTTCTTCCTCCTCCGGCTTGCCGACCGGGGCCGGCGCCCCCAAACCCAGCGCCTCCAACACCCAGTCCGGGTGCAGCGGGAACGGCAACCGGACGGTGCCGCGGGACAGGTCGGTGTAGGCGCAGTGGTACAGGTCCGGCGGCCGGTCCTCGCTGATGTAGTACCAGAACTCGCTGTCATTCGAGCCGAAGTCGGCGGCGACGTCCCTGAGGACCGGTTTCTTGGCCCGCAGGCGGAAGTTCCGCGGCTTCTGGCAGTGCAGGTCGCCGTGCACGCTGAACGTCTGGCCGTCGGCCTTGATGTCCAGATCGACCTCGGTCGTTGCCAGCGAGTTGACCATTTCCGCCCGCCGGTTCAGATACCCGACCAGCTCGGCGGACGTGGGCATGACGTCGATAAGCTTGCCGTCCGCCGGCGGCGTCGGGTTGCGGCTGGTGCTCAGGCCCATGCAGCCGGACAAGCAGGCAGCAGGCAGCAGGCAGCAGGCAGCGAGAAAACCGGCGCGGAACACCCACCGCGGCGCGCGTGCCGCCCGCCCTGGTTTGGCTGCCTGCTGTCTGCTGCCTGCTGCCTGCTTCATGGTCAGGACCACCCGAGCACGCGGAACACCTCGTCCTGCACAGCGGCCATTGCGGCCTCGGTCAGCCCCGGGTCGGCGACGGCGTGCCGGTCGCCGGTGCGGGCGTCGCGGAGCAACAGCGTCTCGCCGGCCACATCCTTCGTCACGTCCTCAAACTTGAACCGCTTCCGCCGCATCAGCAGCAGCGCCACCACGTAGCGGAACTGGACGCGGTCCGGGTCGGTGGCCCCGTCGAGGCGGTGGAAGCACTCGGCCAGCAGGTCGTCGTCGATCGGCGGCCGCTTCGGGGCCTCGCCGTCCCGGGGGACGCGGGCGGTCCAGTGGCCGACGGCGTTCGGCGGCGGGCCGGCCCAGGCGTCGGGGGCGAAGTCCCGGCGGACGAACCGGCCGGCCTCGTCGAGCAGGGCGGTGACGTACTTCTCGCCGGGCCGCAGCTCCCGGCCGGTGACGTGACACCGGCGGGTCGGGGCCTGGAGTTGGTAGTCGGTCATCGCCGGCCGCTCCTGACCGGGTGCCCCGGGTGCCGGGGAGCCTGTGTATCGTATCGGCCGGGTTTCGGCAATCGCAAGCGGCGGGGGCGGGCGGGTCGTGGCGGCGGCCGGCGATGGCAGGGGAGTGTGCGGGCTGGGGGGGATGCGCCGTTCGCGCGGCGGTTTTGATCGTTCTCCCCTCTCCCGGCTTTGCGGGAGAGGGGCCGGGGGTGAGGGCGGGTCTTTCTCCCCCTCTACCCCGTGTGGGAGAGGGGGCC
>DASXAN010001324.1:0-1859 GCA_036406755.1 Gemmataceae bacterium | reverse complement strand
CCCACCCTACGACCGACGACCGCCTGGATCATCCGTGATCGTCACACACCTCATGTCTCAACCGTGAACCCGTTCGGCCCGATCCTGCGGCTGGAGCTCGTCGGCATCGCCCGGCGGCAGCGGCTGACGGCCGCCCGCTGCCTGTACGCCGTTGCCCTCGCCGCCGTCGCCGCCACCACCTACGCGTCCGCCACCAAGGGGTGGTCCGTCCGCACCCGGCCGCAGGACCTGGCCGCCGTCACCGAGGGGCTGTTCTACGGCCTGTTCGCCATCCAGTTCGCCCTCGCCGTCCCGCTGACGCTGAACGCCACCGCCGGGGCCGTCGCCGCCGAGCGGGAGAAGCAAACACTGCCGTTCCTGCTGGCCACGCCACTGGGGGACGCGGAGATCGTGCTGAGCAAGCTCGCCGCCCGGCTGGCCCAGGTGGCGCTACTGCTGCTGGCCGGCCTGCCGGTGCTGTGCGCGCTGTTGTTCTTCGGCGGGGTCGAGCCGGAGGTCGTCTGGCTCGGGTACGCCGCCCTGGCCGCCACCGTCCTGAGCCTCGGCGGCCTGAGCCTGCTCAGCTCCGTCTACGGCCGCACCACCCGGGAGGCCGGGCAGCGGGCCGGCCGGGTCGCCGTCCTGTACGTGATCCTGCTGGTGCCGGCCGGGCAGGCGCTGCGGGCCTGGCCGGCGGTGGCGACGTTCCCCGGCGGCTACGTCACCGTGCAGGACGTGTACGACTGGCTGGCCGCCGGCGACCCGCTGGCGGTCGGCCAGGAGCTGGCCTACGCCGTCCGCGGCGGCTGGCGGTTGGCCGACGCCGTGGTGCCGGCCGTGCGGAACTACGTCGTGTTCCACCTGCTGGCGGCCGGGACGTTCCTGACGGTGGCGGCAGTTCGGCTGCGGCCGGCGGCGGCCGACCTCGCGGACGGCCCGCCCCCGCCGAAGCGGACCGGCCTGTTCCGCCCGCCGCCCCGGCCGCCGGTCGGCGACCGGCCGGTGCTGTGGAAGACGCTGCACTTCGACTTCCGCCAGTTCCGCACGGCCGCCGGCCGGGCGCTGGGCCAGGTCGTGTTCCTGCTCAGCTTCACGCCGCTGGCGGTGGCGCTGGGGATCACGGCCGCGACCGGCACGTGGGGCACGCTGCCGCGGGTGACCAACGTCCTCGTCCGCGGGCTGGGGACGGCCGCCCTGGCCGGCGCGTGCCTGATCATCGCCGCCCACGCCTCCGGGTGCATCGCCCGGGAGCGGCGGCGGCGGACGCTGGAGGAGCTGCTGTTGACCGACCTGTCCACGTCCGAGATCCTGGCGCAGAAGTGGTGGGCGAGCGTCGCGGTGGTGCGGTGGGCGCTGGTGTGGGTCGTCATCCACTGGGCGGTGGCGGTCGTCTGCGGCGGGCTGCACCCGCTGGCGGTGCCGGCGCTGGCGGTCGAGTGGGTGGCGTACGCGGCGTTCGCGGCCAGCCTGGGGGTGTACTGGGCGGCCCGGATGCCGACGGCGCGGGCGGCCGGCGTCGGCACCGGGCTGATCGGGTTCGCGGCGGCGGCCGGGCCGATCGTCGCCGGCACCGCGATCGGGATCGCGACGGACGGGCAGGGCGGCTGGTTCGCCCTGCCGGGCGGCCTGTCGCCGTTGGCGGCGCTGGGGGTGTCGGCGTTCACGCGGCCGGAGCTGGCGGGGATGCTGCCCGGCCACCGCCGCGAGCTGGTGATGATCGTCGCCGGCATCACGGCGGGGGTGGTGCTGTACGCGGCACTGGCGTGGCGGCTGTGGCGCGGGGCGTGCCGGTGGTTCCCGCGGACGGTGGGGCGGGGGAGCGGTTAGCCGCGACGCGGAGTCCGCGGAGCGGAGCGCGGAGACTGTCAACACGCGCTCCG
>DASXAN010001323.1:0-3114 GCA_036406755.1 Gemmataceae bacterium | reverse complement strand
CCCACCCTACTCCTTCGTAATCGTCTCATCCAGGTTCAGGATGACGCCGGCGACGGCCGCGTGGGCGGCCAGCTCCACCGGGTCGAGCGCCTCGTCCACCGGGCTGTCGCCCTGGTGCACGAACTTCTTCGCCGCCTCCGGGTCGGCGGCGAACCGGTCCCGGTACCGCTCCAGGCCACGGGCCAACACCTGCAACTCGTCGGCCGCCGGCGCCCGGCCGGTCGCCCGGCGGAAGGCGAACGTCAGCCGCTCCGCGGTCGTGCCGCCGCCCTCGGTCAGCATCCGCTCGGCCAGCCGGCGGGCGGCCTCGACGTAGGTCACGTCGTTGAGCAGCTCCAGCGCCTGGAGCGGCGTGTTCGTACGGGCCCGCTTCACCTGGCAGACCTCGCGGCTGCCGGCGTCGAACGTGGCCAGCTCCGGGTGCGGCACCGTCCGCTTGCGGTAGACGTACAGGCTGCGGCGGTAGAGGTTGGCCCCCTGGTCCTGCACGTACAGCCCCTCGCCGGCCCCGCCGGCCAGCTCCTCCCACAGCCGCGGCGGCTGGTACGGCTTGACCGACGGCCCGCCGACCCGCTCGGCCAGCAGGCCGGCGGCCGCCAGGGCGTTGTCCCGAACCGCCTCGGCCGGTAGCCGGACCCGCGGGCCGCGGGCCAGCAGGCGGTTGTCCGGGTCGGTCTTGAGCAGGTCCGGCGCCACCCTCGACGACTGGCGGTAGGTGGCGCTGGTGACGATCAGCCGGTGCAGCCGCTTGACGTCCCAGCCGCCCTCGCGGAACTCGACGGCCAGCCAGTCGAGCAGCTCCGGGTGGGTCGGCCGCTCGCCGCGGACGCCGAAGTCCTCGGCCGACGCCACCAGCCCGGTGCCGAAGGACCGCTGCCAGAACCGGTTCACGGTGACGCGGGCCAGGAGCGGGTTGTCGGGGCCGACGAGCCAGCGAGCGAGGTCCAGGCGGGTGGGGGGAGAATTTCCCTCACCCCCCCGGGCGACCCGCTCCGCGGGTACCCCGTCTCCCACAAGGGGAGAGGGGGGAGAGAATTCAAGAGGCCTCTCCCCCTTCGACTGCGAGCGGCCCTGGTCGGTGCCCTTATTGGGTTCTCTCCCCCTCTCCCCTTGTGGGAGAGGGGGCCGGGGGGTGAGGGGGTTCAACGCCCCCGGCACCCCCGGCTCGACCTGCTGCGCCTTGTCCGGCGCGTCGTACTGGCCGCGCTTCAGCACGTAGGTGGGCCGCGGCTTCGGCAGGTCCTCCATCACCATGGCGCTGGGGATTTTCTTCTCGTAGGCGGCCTTCTCCTGCCGCGCCTTGTCCGCCCGCTGCTTCGCCTCGGCCAGCTCGGTCGCGAACGTCGTGCGGAACACCTGCTTGAGCAGCGCCTGCTGGGCCGGCGACCGCTGGTCGGCCGGCGGCTCCAGCGCCCGCGCCAGCGGCTCAACCGCGACCGCCCGCGCCTCCTCGGCCGTCAGGCCGCGGGGGTAGACGCGCACATCGGCCAGGTCCCCGGCCAACGGCAGGTCGGTGGACCGGGCGCCGAGCCGCAGCGGCTGGTCGGTGGCGATCGTGCCGGTCAGCTTGTCGGCCGCGACGGTGACCGCGGCCCGCTGGCCGTTGACGTAGATGGCCAGCCCGGCCGCCTTGCCCGACCCGTCGTAGGTGACGAACACGTGCGCCCAGGCGTCGGCCGGCAACGGGTCGCGGGACTGGACCTTGATCGCCTCGTCGGGCCAGCGATGAACGAGGTGGGCGACCACGTGGTTCTTGACGAAGAACCCTTCCTGACGGTTCAGGAGCAGGTCGAACCCGCGGAAGCCGGCCGCGTCGTCCATCTTGCTCAGGACCGCGCCGCCGTCGCCGCGGGGCTTCACCCACGCCCCGTAGGAGAACGCCTGCGTCCGGTCGAACCGGACGGCCTGCCCGGCGTCCACGAAGGCGAGGTCTTTGCCGCCGAACCGCAGGGCCTTGGCGAACGGTCCGTCCGCCCACGCCGGGTCGCCCTTGCCGTGGTACGCGGCCGGGGCCGGCTCGCCGCCCGGCACCTCCGCGTGCAGGTCGCCGGCCAGCGGAAACCTCACGGCCCAGTCCCGCGGGTCGGCCGGGGCCGGCTTCGATCGCAGCCCGTCCTCCCACCGCCGCTGCCGGTCCGCCAGCGCCGCCTCCCCCGCCTTGACCGTCTTCGTCGCCGCCGCGATCGCCGCGTCGAGCTCCTTGAGCTTCCGCTCGTCCGCCGGCGTGCGGAGCGACACCAGCGGCGGCACGTTCCCCGGCGTCTCGACGTACACCCCCTTCTCGTTGACGCTGTTGAAGAAGGCGTAGAACCGATAGAACTCCCGCTGCGTGACGGGATCGAACTTGTGGTCGTGGCAGCGGCAGCAGCCCATCGTCAGCCCGAGGAACGCGGTCGCCGTCGTCTCGACCCGGTCCACCGCGTTCTCCACCCGCCACTCCTCGTCGATCGACCCGGCCTCGGTGACGGTCCGGTTATTGCGGTTGAACCCGGTCGCGATCCGCTGCTCCCGGGTGGCGTTCGGCAGCAGGTCGCCGGCCACCTGCTCGACGACGAACTGGTCGAACGGCTGGTTGCGGTTGAACGCGTTGATGACCCAGTCCCGCCACGGCCACATGGACCGGGCGAAGTCGTTCTGATAGCCGTTGGTGTCCGCGTACCGGGCCACGTCGAGCCAGTCCACGGCCATCCACTCGCCGTACCGGGGCGAGGCGAGCAGCCGGTCCACCACCTTCTCGTAGGCGTCCGGCGAGTGGTCGGCGAGGAAGGCGTCCACCTCGGCCGGTGTGGGCGGCAGGCCGGTCAGGTCGAACGTGACGCGGCGGAGGAGGGTGGCCGGGTCCGCCTCCGGGGCCGGCGATAGGCCGGCGGACCGCAGCTTCGCGCGGACGAAGGCGTCGATCGGGTTGCGGGTGCCGGCGTGCGGCAGGTCCGGCACCGCCGGCCGCTCGGGCGGCTCGTAGGCCCAGTGGCGGCCCCACGCCGCCCCCTGGTCGATCCAGCGGCGAAGGCGGTCCACGTCGGCGGCCGCGAGCGGGTCGCCCTTCTGGGGCATCCGCTCCGCCGGGTCGGCGGCCGTGACCTTGCGGACGAGCAGGCTGTCCGCACTTTTGCC
>DASXAN010001322.1:0-1786 GCA_036406755.1 Gemmataceae bacterium | reverse complement strand
GGGAGAGGGGAGAGGATTCAAGCGCCGCCGCGCGGCGAAACGAAGGCAACGTCTCATCATACCACCCCCGCCCGCGCGCTTGACGCATCCGCGCATCGGCCTTAGCCTGACGGCTGTCCGTCCCACCCCGCCGGCCCGGAGCCGCCCCGACCATGCACCGCGAGCTGTCGCACGCCGACGCGGTCTTCGGCCGGCCCCGCGCCCTCGGCCTCTACCTGCTCACCGCCCTCCTCGTCGCCCTCCTCGCCCTCGACCTGCTGCCGGCGCTCACCGGCTGGCCGCCGACCGGCCGCGAGCTGTTCGGCGTCCGCTTCGCCACGCTGGCCGCCGTCCTCGGCGGGGCCCGCGTCCTGTACGGCGCCCTCGACCGCCTCTTGGAGGGCAAGCTCGGGGCCGACCTGGCGCTGGCCATCGCCGTCGTTGCCGCGCTCGCCATCCGCGAGCCGGTGGTCGCCGCCGAGGTCGTGGTCATCGGCCTGATCGGCGAGTGCCTGGAGGCGTACACCTTCGGCCGCACGCAGGCCGCCGTCCGCAAGCTGGTCGAGGTGTTCCCCCGCCGCTGCTGGCTGCTCCGCGACGGGCAGGAGGTCCGCGTCTTCACCCACGAGGTGCAGGCCGGCGATACGGTCGTGGTCAAGCCGGGCGGGCGGGTGCCGGTGGACGGCACGGTCCGCGACGGCCGGTCCGCCGTGGACACCAGCGCCCTGACCGGCGAGAGCCTGCCGCGGGACGTCGGCCCGGATGACGCGGTCCTGGCCGGCAGCGTCAACCAGTTCGGGGCGCTGACGATCGCGGCGACGAAGATCGGCGAGCAGACGGTCGCCGGCCGGGTCATCGAGCTGACCGCCCGGGCCCTGCGGGACAAGGCCCCGGTCGCCCGCACCGCCGACCGGCTGGCCGGCTACTTCCTGCCGGCCGTCCTCGCCGTCGCGGCCCTCACCTTCATCGTGGCTTGGGTGGCTTTCTCCGGCGCCGGTCCGGCGGCCGCGGCCCGCCGAGCCGCCTACCCGGCGCTATCAGTGCTGGTGGTCGCCTGCCCGTGCGCGCTGATCCTGGCGACGCCGGCGGCGGTCGTCGCCGCGCTGGGCCGGCTGGCGGGCACCGGCGTGCTGGTCAAGGGCGGGTCGGCCCTGGAGCGGCTGGCCGGGGTGCGGGCGGTGGCGTTCGACAAGACCGGCACGCTCACCGAGGGCCGGCTGGAACTGGGCGACGTGCTGCCGCTGCCCGGCGTCGATCCCGACGAGTTGCTCCGCGCCGCCGCCACGGCCGAGCAGGGCAGCGAACACCCGCTGGCCCGCGTCATCCTCGACGCCGCTACCGTCCGCCAATTGCAACCGGAGCCGCGGGCCGAGTTCACGGCGTTGCCGGGGGCCGGCGTGCGGGCCGTGGCCGGCGGCCAGACGCTCCTGGTCGGCACGCGGCGGCTGCTGGAGGAGCAAGGCGTCGCGGTACCGGCGGAAGCGGCCGCGCTCTTGGACCGCCTCGACGCGGCCGGCCAGACGCCGCTGCTGGTGGCCCGCAGCGGGGCGGTGCTGGGGGCGATCGGCGCCCGCGACCGGGTCCGGCCGGAGGCGGCGGCCGTGGTCGCGGAGCTGCGGGCGTCCGGCGTCGAGCGGATCGCACTACTGACCGGCGACCGGCCGGCGGCGGCCCGGGCGGTGGCGGAGGCGGTGGGGATTAACGAAGTTCATGCGGAGCTGTTGCCGGATCAGAAGGCGGGGTGGGTGGCGGGCGCGGGGGGCCTGAGTTCCCCTCACCCCCCAACCCCCTCTCCCACAAGGGGAGA
>DASXAN010001321.1:0-3056 GCA_036406755.1 Gemmataceae bacterium | reverse complement strand
CCCACCCTACTTGGCAAGCGAGATGCACACCAGCTCGTGGTCGTTGCGGACGTAGACGCTGCGGTGGGCGTAGGCCGGCTGCGACCACACGACTGGCCGGCCCGGCATGGTGTTATCCGGCTCGATCACCTTCGCCCGGTCGATCTCCGTGTAACCGGTCGGCTCCAGCCTGGCGATGATGAGTTCGCCGGCCTCGTTGAACAGCAAGTACCGGTCGCCGTGCGGCGTGAGGAAGGCGTTGTCCCAGCGGTCGTCCTTGCCCGGCTTGGACTCGTCCCGCCGGCCGTCTTTCAGAGCCCGCGTCACCCCGAGGGCGGTCCAGACGCGCTCGCCAGTGTCGGCCTTGAGGCACCGCAGTTCGCCGTAGCTGTCCACGCCGTAGACGTAGCCGTCCTTGAGCACCGGCGTCGGGATGATGCTGTGGATGGCGGCCGTCTGGTCGGGCCGCTCGCCCTTGCCCCGGCCCCGCCACAGGACCGACGCCCCCGGCTTGTCCGGGTCCAGGGTCAGCATCAGGGCGCTGTTGTAGAACGACGTGACGAACAGGTGCTTGCCGTCGAACCGCGGCATCGGGATCGACAGCGCCGACGGGCGGTGCAGCTCGAACGGCACCTCCCAGTACACGTTGCCGGTCTCCGGCTCGAGGCCGCACACCGCCTCCGGGTGCCAGACGATCAGCTGCCGCGTCGTGCCGACGGTGTAGATGGCTGGCGGGCAGTAGCCGGTCGAGAACGCCGACAGTGCCCGCCAGAGTTCCTTGCCGGTGTCCTTGTGCAGCGCCACGACCACGCTGCCGTCCGGCCCGCCGAGGGTGATGAGCCGGTCGCCGTCCAGCAGCGGGCTGGCCGCGAACCCCCAGATCGGGATGCCGCGGTTGGGCTTCTTCGGGTCGCCGTACTCCCGCGGTAAGTTGACCGACCACACGACCTTCCCGGTCCGTGCGTCGAGGCAGAGCAGGTCGCCCATCGCCCCGAGGGTGTAGACCTGACCGCCGGCGACGAGCGGCGTGGCCCGCGGCCCGGCCGGGTAGCCAATCGTGTACTCAACGCCGTACTCATGCTTCCACACGACTTGGCCTGTGGCATCGTCCAGGCACAGGACGCGCTCGGTGCCCGAGACGCGGCCGCGGCCCGGCCCCCCCGGCTTGCGCACCAGGTCGGTGATGTAGACGCGGTCCCCGACGACCGCCGGGCTGGCGTAGCCGGAGCCGACCGCGGCCCGCCACCGCACCGCCGGCCCGCCCGGCGGGAAGCGGTCGAGGATGCCGTCCTCCCGCCAGACGCCGTCCCGTTGCGGGCCGAGCCACTGCGGCCAGTCGTCCGCGGCCGCGGCGGCGGTCAGCCCAAGAGCGGCGGTCAGAGCCAGCGCGGCCCGAAAGCGGCCCGAGCGGCGGACGGAAAGCGGCAGCGACATCGATGACCTCCGCGGCGGGCGGTGTGCCGTACTCTACTTGCGACGGGGGGCAGGGCAACGGCCAACAAACATCTTTTTTTTGAGCGGACAAAACGGGACATTCTGCGACACCGGCGAATTCCGGCCAAGTCGCTGCCGAACAACCCTTGTCTCGTCGTCGGAGCCGGTGCGGTGGCATGAACCATCTCCCGCGCGGGATGCCTCGGCGCGCGACATCTCCTTCGAAGCCAATATAGTGTACGAAATTACATTGTCAAACTGCGCCGGAGGGCGCGGCTCCTGCCGATCCGCTGGGGCCAGCGAGTCCCGGACGCAGACCGGGCGCGTGGAAATGGTGCTCAAGGCAGGTGGTCACGCCGGGTCGAGTGGTCGATTGGGCCGGCGGAAGTCGTCGGGTGACGCGCCGGACGTGACGGTGATGAACACCCAGCCGGGCATCGACGCATACCGCCGCGCCTCAACCGTGCAGCCGCCGTCCTCGACCGCCTCCCGGAACCCGCTGAGGTCCTTGAACGACCGTTCGTGGACGGCGTACAGACGGAGGGTCGCCTCGTTGCGTGCGAAAACCAGGGTGGGCACCTCGGCCAGCCCTTGCAGGTCCGACCGCTGTACGAACGACAGCAGGCGGTAGTTGAACTCGTCGGGCGCCTGCAGCCGGTCATCGAACTGCCGCAGCCAGGCCGTGGCGGTCGCCCGGGCGTCGTCGTTGGTCCGGGACGTGCCGGACTGTTCGTAGGTCTGGTGGGCGAGCTGGGTCGGGTCGAGGACCGGCCGCCGCCAGGCAGCCCAGCCGCCGCAGGCGATGAGGACGGCGAGGACGAGGACGACGGCGCGGCTGGCGAAGCGATACCAGAACAGCCGGCGGGCGGCCAGTAGCCGCGCGTGGAGGCGGCCGCCCAACCCGGCCGGGACCGGGACGGCCCGCATGGCCCGGGCCAGGCCGGCGTCGAGGGCTCGGTCGGCGGCCCCGGCGGCGGCGCAGGCGGGGCAGGCTTCGAGGTGGTGGCCGAGGGCGGCCCGGTCGGCCGGGTCCAGGTCGGCGGACCCGGCCCGGGCGAACGGCAGCAGCCGGCGGGCGAGGTCACAGTTCATCGGTCGCCCCCTTCCGAACCGGGGCCGCGGCCCGCGGCCGATCGGCCGGGTCGGCCGGCCGCAGGCGGGCGCGGAGGTGGGCCTTCGCCCGCGCCAGCCGCGACATCACCGTGCCGATCGGCAGGTCCATCTGCTCGGCGATGTCACGGTAACTAAACTCCTCGAAGTAGAACAAGATCACCGGCGTCCGGAACGCCTCCGGCAGATCGTTGAGCGCCAATTGGAGCCGCTCCGGGTCCACGTCCGGCGGCGGGTCGGGCGCCGGCCCGGCCAGGTCGCCGACCGCCTCGATCGGCACCTCCTTGTGGTGCCGGTCGGTGCGCTTGCGGTGCAGGTAGGCGTTACGCAAGATGCTGAACAGCCAGGCCTTAGCGCGGGCCGGGTCGCGGAGCTGGCGCAGCCGGAGCTGCGCCTTGCAGAACGCCTCCTGGGTCAGGTCCTCGGCGTCGGCCGCACAGCCGGACAGGCGGTAGGCGTAGCGGAACAGCGGTTCGTAGTGGGCGTCCACGAGCTGCTGGACGCGCCGCTTGTCGCCGGGCCACCCCATGAGG
>DASXAN010001320.1:0-8641 GCA_036406755.1 Gemmataceae bacterium | reverse complement strand
GCCCCTCTCCCGCAAAGCCGGGAGAGGGGGGAACATTCAATTTACTTCTCCACCTGCACCGCCACCTTCGCCGTGGCCGAAGCGGCAGCTTTCGCGGTGACCGTCGCCTCCGCCTTGCCCGGCGGCGCGTCCGCGGCGGCCGTCAGCTCCACCTCCGCGGCCGACTGCTCCGCCGGCACCGTCGCCGCCGCGGCCGTCACCTTCGCCGGCAACCCCTCCACCGCCACCGCCACCGGGCCGGCAAAGTGCTTCCGCTCCACCGTCACCTTCACCTTGGCCTTGCCGCCCGGCTTGAGCGTCACCGCGGCCGGCTCGACCTTCACCGCCAGCACCGGCGGCGGGGCCTGCACCCGCACCGTGAACGCCGGCGACGCCGCCTGCTGGTTGCCCGGCTGGGCCGTGCCGAGCACGTCCACGTCGCCCCGCGAGCCGAGCGGGGCGGCGGCCGCGGCCGTCAGCGTCAGAGTCGCTGCCTCTTGGCCGGGCCCGATCCGCGCCCGAGCGGCCGTCACCTGGGCCGGCAGGTTCCGCAGCTCCAGCCCGATCGGCCCGGCGTAGCCGCCCTTACGGGCCGCCGTGACTTTCAACTCCGCCTTGCCGCCCGGCTCCAGCGGCACCGGGTTCGGCTCGACCTTCAGCTCGAACGGCAACACGACCACCAGCGGCGGCGGCAGCACCGTCGCCGTCGCCTCGCGGTCCCCGGCCGTCGCCCGGCCGACGACGGCGAACGCGAACGACCCCAGCCCGGCCTTGTCGGTCAGCTTCACCTCGACCGCCGTCTCGGTCTGGCCGGCCGGGATGGCTTTCGGACTCGCCGTCATCCCCGGCGGCAGGCCGGCCGCGGTCAGGGCGATCGCGCCGTCGAACCCCGCCTCGCGGGTCGCCGTGACGAGCAGCGTGTTGCTTAGGCCCCGGACCGCCTCCGGCCGCTCCCACCGGGCGGCCAGCGAAAACGGCGGCTTCGGCGTCACGGCCACGCCGACCGACCGCAGCCAGTCCCGCGGCGGGTGCGGTAGCCCGCCCAGCTGGGCCTGCACCGCCGCCTTCGTCGAGGCGAACGCCACCACCTCCTTGCCGTCCTGTACCCCCTTGGCCCGCACCTTGATTTCGTACACGCCGGGGGCCAGGTCGGCGGCGGCGTGGACCGGCAGCTGGGCCACCGGCGATTTTGCCCCCGGTGATTCACCGGGGGCTAATTGCAACTGCACCCCGACCGGCACCGTCACCGACCCGCTCAGCCCCGCCGGGCCGACCACCGTGACCTCGACCGGCCCGCCGTAGTCGCGGCGGACCAGCGCCGCCACCGGCAGCAGCGCCACCTGCCCCTGCGGCACGGCGACGCGGTCCGTCGCCAGGGCCAGCTCGATGCCGGGGGCCGGCGGGGTCACTGTCAGCCGGTACACCTGGTCCGGGCCGAAGGCGTAGTTCAGGTGCTCGGCGACGATGAAAAAGTTGCCGTCGGCCGGGGCGGTGAAGTCGATGACCGCGTCCCGCTGCGGGTCAGTTTGCGCCAGCTCGGAACTTCCGCCGTCCCGGAGCGTCACATAGACATCCGCGGGTGAACCCAGCTCGGCCGTCTGGGCGGCGATCAGCAGCCGCTGGCCCTTCTTGAGCGCGACCGCGTAGTGATCCTTTTGCGACTTACGGAGGAATCGTCCGGTGACGCCACAAGGCGGCGTCAGCCGTTGGGCCTGTTGCAACGTGCCGATCGACGGCCCGGCCAGCAACTCGTCGTGATCGGAGAGGAGGAGTGTCACCGGCCAGCCGGGCAGGCCGGTCGGGCCGACCGGGGCAACGCTCAGCGCTTCGACCGCCGGATCGGCCGGGGCTTCGACTTCGACCGGGGCCACGCCCTCGACCTGCGGCCCCGCGAACGTCACCGACGCCTTCGAGCCGCGCTTGACCGCGGCCGGCAGCGGGGTGACGGCACAGGGGAAGTCGCCGATTCGCAGCCGGTACCAGAAATCCCGGCCGCCCTTGTGAGTAGTATCCCGGATTTCCACCAGATAGTCCCCGGCCGCCGCAAAGGTGTGTGACAGCCGGGCGTCAGTTTGTAAGCCGGGGGCGTCGTCGCTGTAGGCGTGGGGCAGCTCCCGGCCGTCGGCGCCATGGAGGCGCAGGACCGGGTCGAAGCCGCTGCCCAGCCGGCGGCCGACGACCTCGAAGCTCAGCCGCTGGCCGGCGGCGGCGGTGAAGCGGAAGAAGTCGCTGGTTTCGGCGTCGGCCCGGCCGGTGATGACACAGGGGACCGACACCGATTGGGCGGTGGCGGGGGTGTGGTTGGCGTCCGACTCCTGCACCTCGGGCAGGGCGTCGGCGCAGAACGGTCGCAGGTTCGACAGCCCGCCCGGCGTCGCCACCCGCAGGCGGTGCAGGCCGACCGGCGCGTCGGCCGGGAGTTCGACCCGCGCGCGAATTTTCGTGCTATCTTTGCCGGTAGTAATGTTTGGAGGGGATGTAACGCGCGCCGCCGTGCTCAGCCACACGGCCAGGGGGTCGGACAGGCCGGCCCCGGTGAGCGTCACCTCGACGGCCGTGCCCCGCTGCCCGCCCGGCGGGACGACCGGCCCGAGGGACGGGGTTCCCGGCGGGGCCTGCGGCCGCTGGGCCAGAACCGCCCCGACCAGGGAGACCGCGAAAAATATGACGGCGCCAGCTGACGGGCGGGGCCGGGGGGGCATGGTGCGACTCCGGGGCTGGCGCTGATGATAGTGCGGGTCGTCCGGCCTGGATAGACCTTGCGGCGGCGGCGGGCGGGCCGGGGTGGCTACCGCCGGCCGCTACGAAAGATAAAATCGCGTGTACGCCACTCACCCGGCGACCCGCGCCGCGGGTGCCCGGCCGGCCGGAACGAGGGGTCCGTCGTGAAGCAGTACATCCGCCTGAAGGGCATCAGCGAGGACGTGAAGGGGAAGGTCTGGGAGGCCGACGCCGTCCTGCGGGCCGGCCGCCTCGGGTCGCTGGAGATCGTCCTCGACGACACGTCCGTCAGCCGCCGCCACGCCGAGCTGCGGTTCCAGGCCCCGGCCGGGTGGGTGGTCCGCGACCTCGAGAGCACCAACGGCACCTACATCAACGCCGTCCGCATCGGCCCCGGGGACAAGGCGGTCAAGGCCAAGGACGTCATCCAGTTCGGCAAGGTGGCGCTCTTGGTCGAGGCGACGGAGAACGGCCACCCGCACGGCGTCGAGCCGCAGGTGTTCGACCAGATCGTGGTCGAGGCGACGGCGAACTCCTCGTGGGAGGACGCGATCGAGGACCTGGTCTTCGACAAGGACCGGGCCGTCCGCCCCGGCGAGCAGCTGGTCGCCCTGTTGCGGGCCGGGCACCACCTGGTCCACATCGAGAAGGAAAAGGACCTGCTCGACTCGATCCTCAACGACGCCGTGCAGTGCCTGGACGCGCAGCGGGGGGCGATCGTCCTGGCCGAGGGGCCGGAGGCCAAGCTGACACTCAAGGCGCTGGCGACCGGGCTGGGGGACCCGCCGACCGGGCGGTTCGCGTTCAGCCAGAAGCTGGCCAAGCGGTGCTTCGAGCGGGACGAGTCGATCCTGTGCTGTAGCGTGCACGACGACCCGGAGCTGGCCACCGCCCAGTCGATCGCGGACGGGGCGATGGCGTCGGTGTTGTGCGTGCGGCTGCGGACGCCGCGGCGGAAGCTCGGCGTCTTGCACCTGGACCGGTCGTTCTTCCAGAAGCCGTTCACGGACGAGGACCTGAAGCTGGCCGACGCCCTGGCGGCGAACGTGTCGTTCGGGATCGAGTGCGCGCAACTCCTGGAGAAGCAGCGGAAGCTGTTCATCGAGACGATCTCGACGCTGGCCCAGCTGGTCGAGCAGCGGGACGAGTACACGGGCGGGCACACCCGGCGGGTGACGAAGTTCGCCCTGATGCTCGGCAAGCAGCTGGACCTGCCGGCGGACGACCTGAACCTGCTGGAGATCGGCACGCCGCTGCACGACATCGGTAAGATCGGGATCAAGGACTACATCCTGAACAAGCCGGGCAAGCTGACGCCGGACGAGTTCGAGATCATGAAGACGCACACGACCCGGGGGGCGTTCATCGTCAGCACCATCCCGGACCTGCACCCGATCATCCCGATCGTCCGCAGCCACCACGAGCGGTGGGACGGGGAGGGGTACCCGGACAAGCTGAAGGAGGAGGCGATCCCGCAGTTGGCCCGGATCGTGGCCGTGGTGGACGCGTTCGACGCGATGACGACGACGCGGGTGTACCACACGGACAAGACGCCGCGGTCGGCGGACGTGGCGTTCGCCGAGGTGGAGCGGATGTCCGGCAAGCAGTTCGACCCGGCGTGCGCGGCGGCGTTCGTGGCGATCCGGGAGCAGGTGGTGGAGTCGATGAAGACGGAGAACGAGACGGCGGTGGTGGCCCCCGCCGCCCGGGCGAAGACGGCGTGACGACACCGACCGGCGACCCGACTCAGCGGCCCTGCGCCGGCGGCAGGCCGTGCCCGCCGACCGGCTCGGTGGTGACGTGCTGGTCGAACTTGGCGATCAGCGGCCGGCCCTTCGCGATGGCCGCCTTCACCGCCGGCAGCGACAGCGACGCCGTGTGGCTGGCCCGGTCGTCCCAGACCTCGGTGACCCAGACGGCGTTGGCGTCGGCGGGGTCCTTGGCCACGACGTAGCTCAGGCAGCCCGGCATCTCCTTCGTGCCGTCGAGCAGGATGGCGATCAACTCGTCCCGCTTCCCATCGACCGCGATCATCTTGCCGATCAGCCCGTGCATCTTCTTCGCCTCCCTGGGCGGGTCGCCGTGGGCCGGGCCGAACCGGGCCGGGACGACGATCAGGACCGCGGCCGCCAGGAGCACGGACGGTCGTCGCCAGACACGCATCGCACTGACCTCCCGCGGTAATACCTTCACGCCCCGGAGGGCCGTCCGGCGGTCGCGGCCGGACCACGCCAGCCACAGCATCCCGGTCAGGCGCCGCCCGCCCCCGGCTGTTGCCGCGGTTCGTCCCGCTTCTGGCGTTCCAACTCGGCGACCCGGGCCCGCAACCGAGCCACCTCGGCCTCCGGGGTCTGGCCCGCGGGGGCCGGCGGTCGGCCGAAGTAGTTGACGCCGACGACGTACCCGCCGACGGCCCCGAGCAGACCGCCGATGACGAGACTGGCGTAGAAGGCGGCGACGGCCGTATCAATGCCCTGCAAGAAGCCCCCCGATCTCCCGGGGGCCGCCGCCGCGAGCATGCCGAGCAGGCAACAGCCGCCCAGGGCGGCGCCCAGGAAAGATCCCAGCACGCCGCACACGACGCCGCCCGCAACGGCCTTGCCCCGCCCGCCGGCCACTGGCAAACCCTCCACCGCTCACCGGCGCCGCGCGCCCGGAAATGAAAAGCCCCCGCAGTGTCACCGCCGCCGCGACCACCGTCAACGAAAATCCTACCGGCGCCCGCGACGACCGCGGTCTGCCGGATTTGGAGCACGTTCCGGCTGACCGTAACAGGCGGCGGGCCGGGAGGGCGAGGCTCCTGCCGAGCCGGGGGCGCTCCCGGCTCGGCAGGAGCCTCGCCCTCCCGCTCAAGGCGCCGAAAAACGCTCTAGCCATCGACCGGCCGCGGCTACAGGCCGAGGTCGGACAGGCCCGGGTGGTCGTCCGGGCGGCGGCCCAACGGCCAATGATACTTCCGCTCGGCCTCGCGGATCGGCAGGTCGTTGATGCTGGCGAGCCGCCGCCGCATGAGCCCGGCCGCGTCGAACTCCCAGTTCTCGTTGCCATACGACCGGAACCAGTTGCCCGAGTCGTCGTGCCACTCGTAGGCAAACCGGACGGCGATGCGGTCGGTGGTGAACGCCCAAAGTTCCTTGATGAGCCGGTAGTCGAGTTCCCTGGCCCACTTCCGCGTCAGGAACTGCACGATGGCGGGCCGCCCCTGGAGGAACTCGGCGCGGTTCCGCCAGACGGAGTCCGGGGCGTACGCCAGGGCGACCCGCTCGGGGTCGCGGGTGTTCCAGGCGTCCTCGGCCAGCCGCGCCTTGAGCGCGGCGGAGGCGGCGTCGAACGGCGGCAGCGGCGGCCGCGGCTGGTCGGTCGTGGTCATGGCGCAACCTCGTCGGTCTCGGATGTCGCCGCCGCACGACCCCGCTCACCTGCCGCGGCGGCGCGGAGAACGTGAACTGCGAGAAGCCTTGACGCCGTCGCGGCCAGATGGAACACCTGGTTCGGCCGGCTTGACTGCCCCGGACAGAAAACCCGCGTAGTGCCGCCGCAGCCGCGCCTCGGCGTGCTCCGGCTCCCAGACGGCGGCCGGCTCCAGTCCCTCGCACTCCTCCGGGGTGGCCGGCCGGATGACCCCGTTCTGATAGATGCCGTCCGGCAGGGCCGTTGCCTTCGGGATGGAAGCTGCAAGGCCGGCGGGTACAGGCGCCTTCCCGACCCGCGGCCACCGACCCGAGGTGACCGCGTCGTTGTTGATGCACCACCGGAACAGCACCGGCCGCCTGACGGCCTCCTCGGCCGGCAGCTCGGCCTGCGTGGCGGCGTCGAAGAAGGCGAACTCGGCGTCGGTCAGGGTCAGGGCGTAGGTGTGCCACCCGGGCGCGAAGTCCACCCGCAGCACCGCACCCACAACCCGCCGCTGACGCCCAACCCGTGTACCCTCCGGTGCCGAACTCTTTAGGCTGCATCACCCTGCCGCAGCCGCTTTGGTCGAAGGCGACGACTGCCGCCGACCGACCCCGCTCATTGGCCCGGCTTTAACCCCGCCAGGATTTGCCGGATGGCCCCGAGGTGGTACGCCGTGTGGGCGGCGGTGGACAGGGCGGCGGCCGCACCCAGGTCGTCCCAGGTCGTGCGATTGGCGACGACCTGCCGCCACTGGTCGGCCTCGCGGCGGAGGCCGGCGCGGAGCGTCCGCCACTGGTCGTCGGTCACCGCGGTCCGCTGCCAGCTGGCGGTCCAGTCGGCGCCGGCCCACGCGTTCGCCTCGCCCGCCGCCCAGCGGTTCAGGATCGACAGGCCGAACCACACGTGATCGACGTGGGCGGCGATCGTCGTCTTTCCGGGCATGGGCCGGGCCGACGCCGCGGCCGCGTCGATCGCGTCGAGCTGGCGGAGCAGGCCGGGGTCGCCCGGGTTGAGCAGGTACGCCTCCCGGCCCGGCGGGCCGTCGAAAATCTCCGTCAGCATGTTGGAGAGCGCGCGTTGAAAGACGGAGTCGGTCGGCGTCATCGAATTGCCCTCATTCCAGGCGGGGCTTCTTGTTTTGCGCCGCGGGCGCGACACCTCTCACGGCCGCCGCGATCTGGCGCGGCGCTGGGTTCGCCGCGACTACTCGAACCTGATCGGGGCCTGGATCGAAGTCCCGGCGGGCTGCACCCACAGGGTCACGTCCATCCCGAACTGGATGTCGAACTCGTCCTGCACCAGCACCAGCGTGGCGTCGGCCAGCTCCCAGCCGGCGAACGAGTACGGCCACCCGGCCCGGTGCGGGTAACGGTACTCCCCCGACCGCGCCGCACCCAGGAATCCGGCGAGCTGGTCGGCGATCGTACGGAATGCCTTGTCGAACGGCTCGCGCCCCTGGTCGTAATCTTCAAAGTAGAACAGCGGGACGAACGCCCAGGGCGGATTATTGCTCTCGGCGATCAGCACCGAGAGCGGCCGCCGCTCGCCCGGGCCGGCTGCCGGGAGCATGTCGTAGCGGATGTAGCCCAGGTCCGGCTCATCGTCCACCAGCCGCCACCCGGCGGACTCACATAACGCCTTGGTCGCGGCGTAGGCGAACCCGGCGCGTGAAATCGCCCGCAGGACCGCGACTACCGGTTCTGATGGTGCGACGGCTTCCATGCGCCCTCCGGGGCTGAATCAGCTGTTGCCGCCGCGGTCCGGTCCCGCGCAAGAAATCAGCAGCTCGACGAACCCGTCGCCGTACAGCTCGGCATCCGTGCGGAACGCCCGGCCCGGGCTCGGGTGCTCGGCGAAGTACTGCCAGACCGCCTGCCAGCCGCGGATGACGCACTCGGGCACGGCCCCCTCGCTCCGGAAGACCAGATACTCCCCGGCCGGGACGGTCACCACCCGCAGCCCGGACGGGGCGTCGGCCGCGCCGGCAACGCGGACGCCGGCGACGGTCGTGTACATCCCGGCCGCGTCGCTCTCGTACTCCGTGTACACGCCGACCGGCGGCCCGCCCAGGGAGCGGACCGCGGGGTCCGCGGCGAACCGCCCCCAGAGGGCGGGGAGTTTGGCCCGGGCCGGGTCCGTCTCGTCCGCGTTGCACGTCCGCGCGGCCACGCCGGCCACCACGAACCCTTCGACCTGTCGCCGGACCGGGACGATCATGCGGAAACTCCCTGGGCGAACGACCCCACGCCGCCAAACTGCGGCCGGGGCTCGTCAGGCCCGGGCTTCGAGGATGAGGTTCATGGGCGTCTCGCCCGCCCGGCGGAAGTGCGTGAACCCGGCGTCCGCGAACACCTGCCGCAGCCGGGCCTCGCCGGCCTGGGCGCCGAGGGCCAGCCCCACCTCCTGCGATAGCGAATTGGGCGTGCAGATCGACGCCGACGCCGTGTACATCATGGCCGCCATCGGGTTCTCGGCGATGTTCCGCGGGCGGCCGTCCAGGGCGAACGGCTCGACCAGCAGCACCGTCCCGCCGGGTGCCAGGTGC
>DASXAN010001319.1:0-2370 GCA_036406755.1 Gemmataceae bacterium | reverse complement strand
GACGATTCGCAGCAGAAGTTCGTGCGCGACTTCGTGGCCGCGTGGGGCAAGGTGATGAACCTGGACCGCTTCGACCTCGCGGCGAAGTGACGCGGTACTGCCTCGTTCGGGCCGGGGCCGCGTGCGGGGGGATCGGTTTCGGGTGGTGACGCCAACCGAAACCGATTCCCCGCGCGCAGGCTCGTCTTATCCCCCGCCTGTATTCTCTTGCTCGCCCCTGTGGGTGCCGCCGAACCGTCATGAGGTCGTGGTGATCGGCGGCAGCGGGCCGATTGGCAAGCAGCTCGTGACAATCCTCCGCCGGCAGGGCCACAAGGCCGTGGCGGCGTCACCGTCGTCGGGCGTCAACAGCCTCACCGGCGGTCGGGGCCGACCGCCTGCCGGCCCCATGCTGACGACGTCACTTGCCGCCGCGCCGACGCCGACGAAGCGCGACGACCCCGACGCCGACGACGGCCAGCGCGAGCGACGCCGGCTCCGGGGTTTGGGCCGGCCCGCCCCCCGGCTCGATTGGCCCCGGGCCCGACGGTCCGGCCAGTCTGATGTCGGCCACAAGATCGGTCGTCGTGGGGAGCGGGAAGAACAGGTCTTTCGTGATGCCGTTGATCGACACCACCGCCGGGACGCCCTGGTAGGGCCGTGCCGTCATGGCGACGTCGATCACGGCCGACCCCAGGGTGACCTGCTGGGACGGGGTGTCGAACGCGATGTCCAGCCGCGAGTCGGTGGCACTCACCCAGCCGGTCGCCGTGCCGTCGAACCTGGCCTCGGCCACCTGGCCGGCCCCGTCGTTGAATACGGCAAAGAAGCTGATGCGGCGGGCGGGAAGGGTGTCCACGGCCGTGTCGTGCCGGGCGTCGAAGTCGGCCTGACTGTTGAAGGCGATCACCGGCAGATAGCTGTAGACGACGCCGTGGAACGGGCCGGTTTCGAGCGACGGCCAGCCGTCCGGGCCGTTCGGGTTGCCGTCGAAGTGCGACCCGTACGGGTTGGCGGGATCGAAGTACAGATTGGACGAGTTGACCATGACGCTGATCGGCCCGGCGTGGGCCGACTGGGCGAGCGCGACGACGGCCAGAACGGCGACGTGATAGCGAATCGACATGCGATGTGGCCTCAGCCCAGGGGGCGGGTCCGTCGGACGGCGGATTGTGCCGAATAACGGCGCGACCGTCTAGTGGAGATTCGCGGCGCGTGGCGGCTCGTTTGTTTCTGCCCTCGCGTTGAACTATGCTTCTTCGGCTCGACCGAGGGAGCGAGACGTTCCATGCTCGTCCACTTCATTCACGTCCCGACGACGCTGTTCACCGCGACGGCCGAGGGGGCGGTCACCAAAGATGTGACGTGCGAGATGTGCGGCCACGCGTATTCGTACCGCCTGTCCCGGCGGGTGGCCGGTTCCCATAAGGCCCATTTCATCATGTCCCGGGGACAAGAGAAGGCGTTGACCAAGGCGCGGGCGAACCTGGCCGGGGCGCTGGAGACCGAGCACGACGACGTTCCTTGCCCGGAGTGCGGGTGGCACCAGCCCGCGCACGTCGCCTCCGTCCGCAGCCGAATGTACCCCGATCTGAGGACGCTGGCGGCGGGGTTCTTTGTCCTCGCGCGCCTGGCCTTCGGGCTCGTCCTCTTCTTGTTGACACTCTTTGTTCTCCTTCCCGACCACAAACTGCCGAAGGCGTCCTCAATGGCCGTCTTCGCGCTCTTCGCCCCGGCCGTCGCCTCGCCGGGCTTTCTACTCCTCGGGCTGCGGCGTCTGCTCGCCCTGAACTACCGGCCGAACCGATGGGCCGGCCGCGGCTAGGCCCGTCGGATCGGCACCCGCGACCGTTCGATCGCGACCTACTTGCCAATGCAGAAGCGGCTGAAGATGCGGTCGAGCAGGTCGTCGGTGTAGATGGCCCCGACGATCGCCCCGAGTTCCTCCAGAGCGGCCCGCAGTTCCAGCGCCAGCACCTCCGGCGGGTCGGCGAACAGCACCACGTTGTGGGCGGCCCGCAGGTGCTTCAGAGCCGCTTCGACGTGGTGCCGGCACCGGCTCAGGCTCGGGGCCAGCGGCGGGTCCCGCTTCGCCCGCGCCCGCTCCGCCAGCAGTTCCCGCAGCTCGGCCAAGCCCTGGCCCGTCACGGCGCTCGTCGCCAGCCGGCCGGGCGGCGGTGGGGCGCGGTCGCATTGCGTGGCGATCATCACGGCCGGCGATTCTCTCAGTAGCCGCAGCTCGTCCGCGTCCGGCTCGGCGTCGGCGGGGACACACACCAGGAGCAGGTCGGCCCGGTCGGCGGCGTCGCGGCCCAACTCCTGGGCCTGCGCGTCGATCGCGTCACGGGCGGTCTGCCGGCCGGCTGTGTCCACCAGTTCGACCACGACGCC
>DASXAN010001318.1:0-9673 GCA_036406755.1 Gemmataceae bacterium | reverse complement strand
ACCCACTCCGGCGGGTTCATGCACGACTCGATCGGCGTCGCCGAGCAGGTGCTGACCGACAACGGCCGCAAGTACGGATTCACCGTCACCTGCTACCGCTTCACCGGCGACCCGGACGCCACCGTTGTCGCGGAGACCAAGGACCCGACGACCGGCGCGCCGACGAAGACGAAGACGACCGCTTTCCAGGAGTACGCGGAACGGCTTCGCAAGACGACCGGCCTGGTCCTCGACCGCGAGCACTGCGGGCGGGTGAACAAGGAGACGCTGCGGAAATTCGACGCAGTCCTGTTCTTCACGACCGGCGAGCCACTGACCAAGGAGGAACTCGCCGACCTGACCGGCTGGGTCCGCGACGGCGGCGCCTTCGCCGGCACGCACTGCGCCACCGACACCCTGTACCCCCGGCGGGACGCGCCGCAGAATGCGGCCTACGGCGAGCTCGTCGGGGCGTACTTCGCCGGCCACCCGTGGACGCAGAAGGTGCGGCTGAAGGTCGAGGACCCGAATCACCCCGCCGCCCGCGGGTTCAAGACCGGCGACGAGATCAAGGACGAGATCTACGTGTTCCGCGACGCGCCCTTCAGCCGGGAGAAACTACACGTCATCCTGAGCCTGGACAACGCCTCCGTAGATCTGTCAAAGGGCAACCGGGCGGACCGGGACTACGCCGTGTCGTGGTGCCGGCAGTACGGCAAGGGGCGGTCGTTCTACACGTCGCTGGGGCACTTCAAGGAGGTGTGGACTGACCAGCGGTTCCAGCAGCACCTGTTCGGCGGATTGCGGTGGGCGGTGGGCTTGGACCCGGGCGACGCGACGCCGAGCGGGAAGCGGTAGCCGCTTGCGGCTATGCGGGGGACAATTGCCCGCATAGCCGCCAGCGGCTTATCAACTACTTCTTCGGATACGCCGGCACCGGCGGCAGCGTCTTCTCCTTGGTTTTCAACTCCTCGAGGATCACCTCGATCGCCTTCTGCAACTGCTGGTCCTCGCCCGCGTACTCCTTGGCCGGGTCGTTGTCCACGACAATGTCCGGATCGACCCCGTGGCCCTCGATGATCCACTCCTTGCCGGCCACGTCGTACCGCGAGAACTCCGGCCGGTTGAGCGTGCCGCCGTCCACCAGCGGCAGCGAGTTGCGGATGCCGACCACCCCGCCCCAGCTCCGCTTGCCGATCAGCTTGCCCAGCCCCTCCTGGCGGAAGCGGTACGGAAACAGGTCACCGTCGGAGGCGGAGAATTCGTTCATCAGGCACACCTTCGGGCCGACCAGCTGGTCCGCCGGGTCGGGCGTCGGGATGCCGTTGCGGGCGATGTCAACCATGACCAGATCCCGTCGCAGTCGCTCGATCAGCATCGGCGAGACGTTGCCGCCGCCGTTGCCGCGGACGTCGACGATGAGCGCCTTCTTCCGCAGCTGCGGCCCGAACTGGCGGACGAACTCGTTCAATCCGGTCGTGAGCATGTCCGGGACGTGGACGTACCCGACCTTGCCGCCGGTCGCCTCCTCGACCTTCCGCTGATTCGTCCGCACCCAGTCGCGGTAGAAGAGCTTCGCCTCGTCGCCGATCGGCACGACCGTGACCTCGCGGGCGCCCTCGGCCTTCGGCTCCTTGTTGACGGTGAGCGTGACCTGCTTGCCGACCTTGTTCACCAGCGGCTCGTATGGGCTGGCGAGTGAGTTCACCGGCCGGCCGTCGACGGTGATGATGTAGTCGCCCTCGTGCACGTCCACGCCCGGCTCGGTCAGCGGCGAGTGCAGGTCCTTGTCCTTCTCCCAACTCTCGCCGGGGAGGATTTTGGCGATCCGCACCGCCTTGGTCTGCGGGTCCTGTGTCAGCTTCGCGCCGAGCAGGCCGAGCGGGATACGCTTGACCTCGGGCAGGTCACCGCCGCCGACGTAGGCGTGGCCGATGTTCAGCTCCGCGATCATCTCCCCGACGACGTAGGTCAGGTCGGCCCGGTGGTTGACGTGCTCGACCAGCGGGGCGTACTTCTCGCGGACGGCCCGCCAGTCCACGCCGTGCATGTTCGGGTCGTAGAAGTAGTCCCGCATCTGCCGCCAGCACTCGTTGAAGATCTGCCGCCACTCGGCGTGACGGTCGAGCCGCACCTCCAGGCCCGACAGGTTGAGCGGCTCGTTCAGCGCGATCGGGCCTTTCGGCAGGTCGATGATGCCGTACTTGAGCGCCTTTCCCTCACCCAGGGCGACGATCATCTTCTTCTGGTTGGCGGTGACGTCGTACCCGGCGGCCGGCCCGAGGCTCGTCTCCTTCTGCGCAGACAGGTCGAACGCCTGGAGGAGCTGGCCGCCGTCCTTGCTGCCGCGGCGGAGGTAGTAGACCGTGCCGTTGGCCGAGCGGACGTTGGAGTACGTGGCCGGCGGGACCGGCAGGCCGACGATCCGTCCCGGCAACCCGTCCGGGTCCACCTTGATGGCCGCGTTCTTGTCGGCCGCCGGGGCCGGCGGCGGGTCGGTGGCATTGACCTCGTCGCTCTTGGGTTTGAACGGCGAGGGCGTGTCCTTCGCCAACGTCACGAGATACACCCGCTGCATGTCCACGTAGGCGTGGTTCCATTCGGTGCGACTGAAGACCGGGGTGAAGTCGCGGTTGGAGACGAAGAACAAGTACTTGCCGTCCCCGGAGAAGCGCGGCTGCGAGGCGGCGTACCAGCCGTCCGTCACCGGGAACGTCTTGTCCTGGTCAAGGGAATACAGGTAGACGCGCGGCGGCCCGTCGGCCTCCGGCCGGGCGTACGCCACCCATTTGCCGTCCGGCGACCAGACGTAGTCGCGGATTTCCGACACCGGCGACTGGACGACCGGCTTGACCTGTTTGGCACCGACATCGACGTACTGGAGCCGCTGCTTGCGGTCGGACCAGAGCAGCCGCTTGCTGTCGGGGGACCAGAGGACGCCGTACTTGTAGCAGTCGCCGCCGGTCGTCACCTGCTGCGGCGGCGTCTTGCCCTCCTGCGGGACGACCCACAGCTCGTCTTCGCCGGAGGCGTCGGAGACGTAGGCGATGAGCTTGCCGTCCGGGGACCAAGCCGGGTCGCGGTCGTGCGTGCCGGGGCTGTTCGTCAGGTTCCGGGTCGGGCCGTGCTGAGCGGGAACCGTGAAGATGTCGCCGCGGGCGCTGAAGACGGCCCGCTTGCCGTCGGGGGAGACGCCGAAGTCGGCGACCGAATGGCTCACGTCCCGCAGCCCGCCGCGGCCGGTCGCCAGGTCGTCGTCAATTTGGACGGTGATCTTCTCGGACTTCTCGGTCGCCAGGTCGAACTTGAACAGCCAGCCACCGCACTCGTAGACGATGGCCGCGTCGCCCAGCGACGGGAACTTGACGTCGTAGTCCTGGTGTCTGGTCAGCTGCCGCGCTTCCCGGGTCTTCAGGTCCAATACGTAGAGGTTCATCCGCTTCAGCTCGTCGCGGTCGGCCAGGAAGTACACTTTGTCCCCGTGCCACATGGGGATGATCTCCTGGTCGGGCGTGTTGGTCAGCTGTTCGGTGGCCTTGGTGGCGAAGTCATAGAGCCACAGGTCGTCGGCCATGCCGCCGCGGTACCGCTTCCAGGTGCGGAACTCGCGGAAGACGCGGTTATAGACGAGCTTGGTGTCGTCCGGGGAGAAGGAGCAGAACCCGCCGCGGGGCAGCGGCAACTCTTGCGGCAGGCCGCCGTCGAGCGAGACGCTGAATAGCTGACCGATGAAATCATTATGAGATTGGAACCGGGACCGGAACAGGATCGTCTTATTGTCGTGCTTCCATCCCATGACGATGTTGTTCGGCCCCATGCGGTCGGACACATCGTCCCGGCCGAGGGTTGCGGTCCAGGTTAGGCGGCGGGGCGGGCCGCCGTCGGCCGGCATGACGTACACCTCGGTGTTGCCGTCGTACTGGCCGGTGAACGCCAGCCACTTGCCGTCCGGGGAAAAGCGGGCGAACATCTCGAACCCGTCGTGGCTGGTCAGGCGGCGGGCGACGCCGCCGGCCGCGGGCACCAAGTACAGGTTGCCGGCGTAGGTGAAGGCGACGCGGTCGCCGTGCATCGCCGGGAAGCGGAGTAGGCGGGCTTCAGCGGCCTCGGCGAACGGAGTGGCCGCGGCGGTGGCAACAACGGCCAGTGCGAATGAAAATCGGGTCATGACGGGGAAGCCTGCCCGGGCGGTTGAGTCAGTCGTCAGGGTTCCATCATACGGCCGCGGCTGGCCGGCGGCGGGCCGACTGTGCGGGCGGCGGCCGGGCCGGAACGCGGAAAAAGGCCACATTTCTTCAAGAGGTGGGTGGTATGGGTGGTATGAATCGTAGTTGTCGCTTGTGTCATTTGGGTAAACCAGCAAACGGTTTGCGGTTGAATCAATCCGGGATTGCCTTTAAGGTATAGTGCCTGGATTGTTCATCGGCCTCGGTGACCTGCCGGCGTGGATCCGGCGGGGCACGGACTTCGTATCCCGTTCGCGCCCGGAACCGTGGGCGGGATTCTCAGCGTTACAGTCGTTGCGCTGAACCGTCCTTTACCGGGGCGTCGTCGCCGCGCAAGTGTCCCACCCGCGCGGGGGATCGCAACCTTACAAGGAGGTCGGGGGGCGAATCGCAACGCTTCGGCCGGCGGTCGGACGCCGCCGGACGGGCAGCTCATAGATACCGTCTCTCCGAGGTAGTCGCACCATGAGTAAGCAACCGCTCCGCGGCTGGCTCAATTCGCTCCTGACGCGGGGCCGCCCGACCACCGTTCGCCGGCCGGCCCCCAAGGTCCGCCTGGCCGTCGAAAGGTTCGAGGAACTGGCGCTGCCGTCCGCCTCGATCCCGCTCAACGGGGTCACCTGGACACAGATGGGCCCGTCGCCGATCGCCACCGGCCAGGCACCGGGCAGCCCGCCCTCCACCGGCCGCGTGGACGGCATCGCCGTCGATCCGGCCGACCCGAACGTCATCTACATCGCCGCCGACAGCGGCGGCATCTGGCGGACCACCGACGGCGGCCAGACGTGGTCGCCGCGGACCGACCAGCAAGTCACGCTCATGCAGGCCATCGTCGAGGTGCACCGCGACACCGGCAACACCGTCTACGCATTCGACCAGCAGGGGAACCTATTCACCTCCACGGACGGCGCCGAGACGTTTACCGAGTCCTCCCCGCTGCCGACCGGGTCGGTGGTCAACAAGTTAGTCGTCGTTCCGGTCGACCCCAACGATCAGACACAGGACATCCTGTTCGCGGCCGTGGGCAGCGTCTACGGTTTACCGCCGTCAGGGTCCGGCTTCGGTTTTGTCACCGGCAGCGGCATCTGGCGGTCCACCGACGGCGGCCAGACCTGGACGAACATCGTCGATTCGACGGCGTCGCCGTTTACCACCAACCCCCTGGTTCCCATTCTCCCGGATTCGCTGTCGTTTACCGACATCGTGCTCAGCCCGACCAACCCGAACATCGCCTATGTCGCCATCGGCAACACGTTCGGCGACCCGACCAACGGCATCTACAAGACGACCAACGCCTTGAGCGCCAGCCCGACGTGGACGTTGCTGGTCGGCGGGTCGGCGTTCGTCCCGGGCGAGACCCCGGGCAACATCAAGTTGGCCATCTCCCCGGTCCTGCCGAGCGAGGTCTTCGCCTCGATCGCCCTTCGGTCGGACCCGTTGACCGGCGCCGCCCCCTTGATCGGCGTGTTCCGGACGCTGGACGCCGGGGCCAACTGGTCGCCGATGCTGCTGACCAACCCGCTCAACCCGGTCGGCGATCCCAACAATTACATGGGCATCACCGGGGACGACAACAACGTCATCCTGGTCGCCCCGGCCAGCCCGGCCAACCCCCTGCAGCAGATCGTTTACGTCGCCGGGTTCGGAAATGCGAACACGGCCATGCTCAGCACGGATAGCGGAGCGTCGTGGACGCCGATCGGGATCGGCGCCGACGGCGTCGGCACCTACCCGAACGTCCACGAAGGGGTGTTCGACAGCCAGGGGCGCCTGGTGCTGGCCACCGGCGGCGGCATCTACCGCCTCGACAGCACGTCCCCCGTCACCTGGGAGTCGCTCAACGGGAACATCGGCCCCAACGGCCTGAACACGACCCAGTTCGACGGCTTCGCCCTCAGTCCGACCGACCCGAATCGGGCGGTCGGCAACGCGACCTTCTTCGGGAGTGACAGCAACCTGAATCTCACCGAAGGCGGCACGTTGCTCCACAACGCCATCCTGTTTTCGGACAGCGGCTTGGGCGCGGTGACCTACGGCTGGCAGACCGTGGATTCGAGCGGTTTCGACGGCCAGGTCGGCTCCGGCGCGGTGATCTACGACCCGTTCCATCCGAACACCGTGTATCGCGTCACGGACGGGTCGGCCGGCGAGTCGGACTTCATCCGCCGCTCCGACGACGGCGGGCTCACATGGACGGCCGCGGCCAGCGGGTTCCAGGGTTACCCGTTCGGAGGCGGGTTCTACGTGCCCGCGCTGGCCATCGACCCGTCGCAGCCCAACCGCCTGTTCAGCGGGTACAACCAGGTCCAGGTCACCGACAACAACGGCAACTCGTGGAGCACCGGGATGCAGGTGACCGTCACCGGCGGCCGGGTTTCAATCCCGGACCTGCCCACGACCCTCGTCGATCGACAACACGGCGGCCCGATCGGCATCACGACCATCGGCGTCGGCCGCGAGAGCGGTGTCGAGGGCCTCGGGACCGGCATCAACGGGGTCAGCCTGTTCGTCGGCACGACCGACGACTCCGTCCGGGACGCCAACGGGAATCCGCAGAATAATGCGGCCGGGGCGGGGCCGCAGCTCTTTGTCGACCTCATCCCGACGAATTTCTTCCCCTGGCCGCCGACCGGGCTGTCCTGGAACAACCGGTCCTGGGCAAACATCACCCCGACGGACCCGACCACCGGATTTAGCCTCTTCACGGGAGAGGTCGAGCAGGTCGTGGTCGACCCGGCGAACAACAACACCATTTACGTCTATACAAACACCGGACAGGTGTTCCGCGGCACGAACCTCCAGATCTTGTTCGGCATTGCCCCGGGCACGACCAACACCATCCAGTACACGGGCACGGTGCAGTGGACGGACCTGACGGGCAACTTGCCGCTGCCGGCGTCGATCCTGCCGGCGTCCCGCCCGCAGAACCTGGCCCTCGACTCTCACGTGCTGACCAATCCGACGGACGACACGTTGTACGCGGGCACCGCCCAGGGGGTCTGGCGGCTGACGAACCCCGGCGCCGACTTCAGTGTGAACCCGCCTGTCTGGGAGGAGGTCGGCCTCGACCCGAACACCGGCGCCCGGTCCATGCCGCCGGTCCCGGTCTCGGCCCTGTCGCTCAACACGACCACCGGCATCCTCGGTGCGGCGACGTATGGCCGCGGCGTCTACGAGATCCAGATCCGCGGCGTGCTCAGCGGCCACGTGTTCGAGGACGTCAACGGCAACGGCTTCTTCGACGCCGGCGACACCGGGTTCGGCGGCCTGACCGTGCAGGTGCTCGATCAGAACAACGGCGGGACGCCGGTCGCCGTCACCACGACGGACGCCAACGGGTTCTACAGCTTCACCAGCCTGCGGGCCGGCAACTACACGATCTCGGTGTCTACGCCGGCTAATGAGATCCGGACGACGCCCCTGCCGGCCGCCCTGACCAACTTCACCGAGCAGTCCACGGTCACCGCCGACTTCGGGTTCTTCCAGCAGACCTCGATCAGCGGGTTCAAGTACCTGGACAGCAACGGCAACGGGACGAAGGACGGCAACGAGCAGGGGCTGGCCCTGTTCACGATCTACATCGACTCCAACAACAACGGCGTGCTCGATGCCGGTGAGCGGTCGACCGTGACAGCCGCGGACGGCTCCTACTCGTTCGCCAACCTCGGCCCGGCCGTCATCAACGGGGCACCGAACCCGCTGACGTTCGGCGGCAAGTACGTGCTCCGCGAGGTGCAGCGGCCGGGGTTCACGGCGACCAACCCGGCCGCCGGCCAGGCCAACCAAGTGACGCTGTTGAGCGGCACGCCGTCCACGAACGTCAACTTCGGTAACGTCCGGTCGACGACCGGCACCGGGACGGCGGTCGTCGTGACCGCGGCCGACGCCGGCGGGACGCCGGTGGTTACGGTCCGCGACCTGACCACCAACCGGATCACGCTCCAGTTTAACGCCTATTCGTCGGCCTTCCGCGGCGGGGTCCGGGTGGCCATCGGGTCCTTCAACGGCGACTCGACGCCGGACATCGTCACCGGGGCGGGCCCCGGCGGCGGGCCGCACGTGCGGGTGTTCGACGGGGTCACCGGCAACGTCATCCGCGAATTCTTCGCCTACAGCCCCGGGTTCACCGGCGGTGTCTACGTGGCCACGGGCGACGTCAACCACGACGGCGTCGCGGACATCATCACCGGCGCCGGGCCGGGCGGCGGCCCGCACGTCAAGGTGTTCGACGGCGTCACCGGGGGCGAGCTCCGATCGTTCTTCGCCTACAGCGCCGGCTTCACCGGCGGGGTGCGGGTGGCATCGGGCGACATCGACGGGGACGGGTTCGCTGACATTATCACCGCGGCCGGGCCCGGCGGCGGGCCCCACGTCGAGGTCTTCAGCGGCCGGACCGGCCAGCTCATCCGGTCGTTCTTCGCATACGCCCCTGCCTTCGCCGGCGGGGTGTACGTCGCCGCCGGGGACGTCAACGGGGACGGCCAGGTGGACCTTATCACCGGCCCGGGCGAGGGCGGCGGACCGCACTTGCGGGTGTTCAACGGGGCCACCAACGGCATCCTCTTGGAGGAGACGATGGCCTTCAACCCGCGCTCGAACGGGCAGCTGACGTCGTCCGCATGGACCAGCGGCCTGCGGGTGGCGGCGACCGACTTCAACGGGGACGGGGCCGCCGACATTCTCGTCGGCCCGGGCCGTGGCCAGCCGCCGCTGATCCGCTTGCTGAACGGCAAGACGTTGGCGGGCCTGCTGTCCCCGGACACGCAGACCGTATTCGACCCCGGCTTCCTCGGCGGCATCTTCGTCGCCGGCGGTTGATGACTAGGGCGGGAAACCCGAGGGCGACCGGGCTGGGACCGGAGTTCGGTCCTCGGGTTTCCCGCCACGTTGGACGTCGGCGGGATGAGAGTTGCGGCCGGAAATGGCGGGCGGGGGTGTCCGATGCTCCGGCCTGAATCGGGCGGCGTAACGGGGTCAAGTTGTCTGCGGGAACATAGTTTTCCCAAATAGAAACCTTGATCCATTTTGCGCCAGCCCTTATAGTTGGTTTTTGTACTTTTACCTCACCTACCGTCCTCGAGCGTCTTCCTTGTAAGCCGCATCGACTTATAGCGCCCGCCGTTGCGCTGAGGAGCCACCCCTCATGGGCCGTCATCTGCTGCGCTCGTGGCTGAGCCCGTTCCGGTCCCCCCGCCGCTCACCGGCCCGCCGCGGGCCGCTGTCGGGGCGGCTCTCCCTGGAACGGTTTGAGGACCGGACCGTTCCATCCACCTCGATCCCGCTGAACGCCTCCACCTGGACGGCGGTCGGGCCCGCGCCGATCTCGGTCGGCCAGGCGCCCGGGTCGCCTTCCTCGACGGGTCGGCTGAACGGCATCGCCGTCGATCCGACCAACACCAGCGTCATGTACGTCGCGGCCGATTCCGGCGGCATCTGGCGGACGACGGACGGCGGCAAGACGTGGTCGC